>CAXTGN010000970.1:0-2003 GCA_964243455.1 uncultured Acidobacteriaceae bacterium | reverse complement strand
AGCGATTCCCAGGAGCCTTTCACGCGGGGGAGCGGGGTAATCACGAACGCTAATAGGCAGGGCCGGGTAGAGTTGTATACATGTAGGAGAGTTGAGGAGACGACATGAAGAGACCCTCTATGGCGGAGGCTTTGAGTGCTGCTGCTGGTCATAATTACTCACGCCCGACCACAAGGCTGATTGAAGAGGCCACGGTTGTCGAAAGACCTTCTCCGAAAGTGGCGGCGAAGATCACTGTTGTGCCGTCCAGAATAGGGAAGAAGCCGGTCACAGGATTCTTTGAGCCTGCCGTCTCACGTCAGCTCAAACGGCTAGGTCTCGACCACGAGAGGACCATGCAGGAGTTGATTCAAGAGGCACTCAACGACCTATTCAGAAAATACGAGCAGCCGCCCATCGCGTGAGGATGGTTAGGAGAACGACGATGCCGCGAAAGAAGACGGCTGTGAATTCGCCAACGCCAGTCATCCGTGACCGGCAAGCAGAGCGGCAAGCAGCAAAGGATGCTCTAGCTCGTCGTGTAGGAAACATTGCAGCGGCTCGACGCGACGGAACGCTTGGCGAAGACTACATAAAACTCGCACAAGCGATGATCATGTGCTCACTGCCGTATTCCCAGACGGACAAGCAGCGGGTAACCCGGCGCGCTCGGCTCGGAGATGGAACTTACCTTTCCGTGACGTTTAACGCCAATCTGCCCGGTGTACCGCTTCCGTTTGGCGCAGACCGGAAACTCTTGGCGTGGATATTCGACCGTGCAATCCGTTCCGATTCGCCCTTCATCCCCTGGAGTAGCGCCAGCGAGTATCAGCGCGAGATGGGGTTTTCCATGAGCGGCCGCTCCAACCAGCAACTCGCGAAAAGGTTCGAGCGAATAGCGGGCCTCAGCATCGCGGTGCAGCGTCAGGCGGAAGGGAAGAACGGCATTGTGGGTTACACAATCATCGCTCAAGCGAATTTGCCAAGCTCCATCGGTGGAAGGATAGTGGATGCCAATCAAACATCATTGCCAGGCTTAGAGGATCGCTTCGGCATCAGGTTGAATGCTGATCTACATGCAGATATCAAAAGGCACAATGTCGTACTTCCAAGAATGCTCTGGCGTCAGATTGAGGGACCAACCCAAGTTCAGGATATTGCGTTCTGGCTGGTAGTGCGTTGCTACTCTGCCATGTCTGACACGATCATTCCATGGTCGGCTTTGCAGGAACAGTTTTCAAATGAGTCAGATACCAATCCGCGCCGCTTGAAAGTTCACGCTCGTCAAGCGATTGCCATTCTCAGGCAGCTATGGCCGGAGGCCATGATCGGCGAGGTCGAGACTGGTATTTCCGTTCAAAGGGTAGCGCAGCCGTTGCTTCCAGACGACCCCATGAAGGGGCGTGTACGCAGACTCTCAAAATGAGCACTCAGCCTCGCGTGAGCACCTGATCTGTGGGACACACAGGAATAGGCGATTCTGTTGGTTAGCGGACCTATTCGCTCCAGCATCCTTAGCACGGGATGCAAATGCGTGGGGGTTGTGAGGCGAAGCCCTCAGTGTTGGCAGCCAGCGCACACCTTATCGTTCGCTTGGCTCACACTCGACGAAGGCATTGAATTTGGGCGGTACCCTCCCCGCTGCACTGTTTTCGTGTAGTTGCGACCGGTATGCAGCGTACGGGGAAGCACATGTTCCTTCGCTGAATGGACAGCGGCTCAGTGCGCTCAGAAACCAGCGTCCTTTTGCCAGCAAGGAGTTACGTCTGTACCGGGAAGCACGGGTCAAAGAGGAACGGTTGTGCTGTAATACGCGATTCGACCCTACGTCCGCCGTACGGGGAAGCACAACTGGATACAGAAAGGGGCGTACCGGGCAGTACGGCTCTCCCCTAACGTTCTCCGTACGGGGAAGCACACCTGAACGAGCCGGTAACGTACCGGGAAGCACAGATCTTCGCCATAAGCGCGTACCGGGAAGCACAAACCAACGCGGATTTAGATATTTCGGTAGAGCGCAGCTT
>CAXTGN010000969.1:1793-2005 GCA_964243455.1 uncultured Acidobacteriaceae bacterium | reverse complement strand
ATCGTTTGCCGGAAAGGCAGAAGCGCCCCCACCAGGGAGCAGACGTCTGCTTTGGGTCCAGGCCGTGTGAAAACGTCGTGGCATGAGTTACCGATGAGCCGGTCGGCTCTGATGTGGATACTCATCACACATGTTCTATTCCCGTCTCAGGCTCTGATCGCTTCCATCAGGGGCCCAGCACCCACGATCGCGATCACCCGCTTCATGTTGTA
>CAXTGN010000969.1:1196-1783 GCA_964243455.1 uncultured Acidobacteriaceae bacterium | reverse complement strand
CACGTGGAGGCTCATCTCCGTGCTGACGCGTTTCAGCGTCTTCGTCAGGAAGTGGGTCGACCCCATCCACGCCTTCAGCGTGCCGAACGGGTGCTCCACCGTCTGCCGACGTAGCCGCATCGCCTGCGGCACCTGGTCCAGCCGCCTCTGCATCGCGTCCAGCACGCCCTCGTGCTCCCAGCGCGTGATCCGTCGCATCTTGGCCGGCGTGCATTGGGCCTTGATCGGGCAGTCCGGGCACTTCGTCGTCCAGTAGTGCCGCAGCTCCTTGCCGTGCTCGTCGATGCGGTTGAACCACCACTTCATGATCTCGCCGGCAGGGCAGCGGTAGGCGTCCTGCTTCGGCAGGTAGGCGAAGTCCTGCTTGCCGAACCGGCCATCGGCCTTGGCGCCTGAGGTCAGCGTCCTCGGCACATAGGGCATGATCCCGGCATCGATGCAGTCCTTGATGTCCTCGCCCTTGTAGTAGCCGCGGTCTGCCAGGACGGTGATGGCACCCGGTCGACGGCCTCCTGGACCTGCCGGCCCATCGGTGCCAGGTGGCCGCGGTCGCTGCCGTGGTTGGTCACCTCGTGCGCGACGATCAG
>CAXTGN010000969.1:0-1186 GCA_964243455.1 uncultured Acidobacteriaceae bacterium | reverse complement strand
CGTTGTAGCCGACGATGCCGGTGCCCTTGCCGCTGGACGACATCGACCGGGCGTCCGGGTCGGTCAGGGAGATCTGCTGGTCAGGCGCTGCTTGCACGGCGGCCTCCATGTCCCGGAACCGCTGCATCTGGCACTTGAGCTCGGCGACCTTCCCGGCGAGCCGGATCGACTTGGAGCGCGAGTCGGCGTCCTCCTGCCGGTCGGCGGCATCCATGGCCTCCATGTAGCGCCGAATGCTCTCCTCGACCTGCTCGATGCGGCGCTGCAGCTTGGTGGGCGTGAAGTTCTTGTCGCGGTTGTTCACGGCCTTGAACTTGGAGCCATCCACCGCGACCATGGTCTCGGAGAACAGGTTGAGCTTGCGGCAGAGCAGGATGAAGTGCCGGCAGACGCCCTGGATGGCAGGGCCGTTGTCGCGGCGGAAGTCGGCGATGGTTTTGAAGTCCGGCATGAGCCGGCCGGTCAGCCACATCAGCTCGAGGTTGCGCTGGGTCTCGCGCTCCAGGCGCCGGCTCGACTGCACCCGGTTCAGGTAGCCGTAGAGGTAGATCTTGAGCATGGTGGACGGGTGGTAGGAGGGCCTGCCGGTCACCTCCGGCATCATCCCGGCAAATCCTAGGCCGGCCAGATCGAGCTCGTCGATGAACGTCTCGACGACCCGGACCGGATTGTCCTCGCCGACATAGTCCTCAATGCTCGTCGGGAGCAGAACGGCTTGGCGACGGTCAACTCCCTCGATGAAACGTGGCATGAGCTCGCCTTCCCGCTGTACCAGTCGATCAACAAGCACGCGGCGTAGCGTTCAGCCGCGTACATCTCAGGGCACAGGTAAGATCAAGTGGTAACGAAACGTAGGTCCGTTTCCTGCTTGCCGTTCCGCAATCTGCGTCTGGCGATGACGAGCGCGATCCAGGCGCTGATGCCATACCCCCAGAGGAGCCATGCAGAGCCAGTCCGAATCAGTTGGTCATCCGTCCCGTAGACGGAGGGAAACCACCGCAAGGCGACGGCGTCGATCATCATGGCGTCTCCAAGCACGACCATGGTGCCGGCCAGAATCTGGTGAGGCTCCAGCTTCGCCAAGCGACAGACCAGCCATACGCAGAGCCAGCTCGCAGCAATACTGGTGACGGCATTGTCACGTTAACTGGCGGTCTACGACGGCCTGGGTGAGGATGGTGGTATG
>CAXTGN010000968.1:638-2007 GCA_964243455.1 uncultured Acidobacteriaceae bacterium | reverse complement strand
AAAGAGCTTGCGTTTGACCGGTGGGGGGCTGTGCCAAAGGGTTAAGCCACCAGTGCCCGGCTTCACCCGCGCCTCACGGTAGACCGCCTGAACCTGGCTGAGCGCCACCTTGAATGCACGGCGGAACATGCGGATTTCGTCGTACCCCATGCCGAACTGTTGCGAAACAGAGACCCACGGCACGAAAGCCGCTTTGTGCTGATCGATGCGGTGCAACCGTTGCGCCAGCCATGAATACACGTCAAGCGCCATAGCCGAATGAGAGAGCGCCGCCAGGTGGTGTGCATCGAGCGGCACGGCATGACGCTGCAAGCTCTCAAAATATTTAGGGTCTAGCTGGATGATGGACGGCCATAGGACCCGCTGCCGCACGTCCTTTTCGAGCCACACGCTGAACGTCGAAATAACGTCTGACTTCACCGTCACGGCCTGGCCGTCCTTCACCATGCCAAGCCGTACGGAACACGCAGCGAGCCGGGTGAGCTGCTCGTTGATGACATTCATATTCCGACCTGAGTTCGCCAGTCCTAAGCCGTTCGACACAAAGGCTGTGAGGGTCCTCTCAGTTTCGATATCCGGTTTGCCGGTAATCAGGGCTTCGGTGTTCAGATGGGCAAGGATCAAGCGAGGCTTAGGGCCGAAGGGCAAGCCAACGTCTACAAAACTTGATGTCGCGGGACTCATGTACGACCCTGCGGTGATCCGCAATGCTGCATGGCCGTTGGAACGGTCCCATACTCGAACGTCTTCCCCTGGATCGCGGTAAGGCATTCCCGTCTGACAGAACACGGTGTGCTGGTAAAGGATGGACTGATCGGCCTGGTCTGCCGCCGCCGCCTCGATCAACCGCCGCTCGATGGGTGTAATGGTCGCCCTGGGACGCTTCCCTGCCCCGGCCTTCTTGTCCGGGGCTCTGAGCCCGGCTCCAAGGTCAAGCCCCGGCAGGAACGCCGTTAGGGGCTGTAGCTCGTCGTCTGGATTGTTTCGGCTCATCGGTACTGATTTCCTCGGCTTACGCGTATACACGTATAGGAGTAACTTAGTTCCCTGCGGTGAACTCTGCGATTTCCGGCTTTCCACGACTGGCGAAGATTGTATTGATCCCCTCAACCAGTAGCGCCTGCACTGTCGTCCGCTCCTGGGCGGCTACGATCTTCAAGGCGGTTTGGACCTCGGGCGCGAAATGTCCCCCGACTAGGACGCGGCCATTACGTGACGGTCGGACAGACGATTTTATGAGCTTCATAGGCTCTGAAGCGACACGGGACGGAGCCTGTTGCTGTTCAAGCCCCTGCGAGAGCGGATTCGGCTTTGGCATCTGTTTTCCTTTGGGTGCTTACAAGTTTGAGTGTATACACGTATAGCTGTA
>CAXTGN010000968.1:0-628 GCA_964243455.1 uncultured Acidobacteriaceae bacterium | reverse complement strand
GGCCTCGTATTCGGCTGCGGTCTTTCCTATGTTGCTTGCATGGCGGTGAGCGGCCCGCAAGTGGATCACGGTCGGACAGACTTTGAATCCTTGCTGCTTGATGTACTCAACGGCGTTCGCGCCCTCGGTGCCTTGGGTGGGTGCCTTGTTGACTACAAAGAACGATGGAGGATCACCAGCAACGCGCAATAGGTCGGCCAGTTTGGAAACAGTCTCAAGGCCGAACAGATGAGGCTCCACTGGGCTAACCACCACATCGGCGCGACGTGCTGCCTCGGCTGCATCGGTGGACGAGTGCGGGGGAGTATCGATCACGATGAAATCAACCCCCTGAGCCTTGGCCTGCTCGATGGCTGCGCCCAACCTGACGGCATGCGTAGGCACGACCCACGGAAGTTCCTCGGTGCGCCGGTCGGTCCACTTGGACGCGGTAGCCTGCGGGTCCACGTCAAGAATTGCGGCCTTGTGCCCCTTCTGCACCGCTGTAACGGCTAGATCAAGAGACAGCGTGGTTTTGCCCGCTCCGCCTTTTTCAGCTATGACCGCGATAATAACCATACGTGTATACACCTATACTGTGCGACGATTTGACGAGTATACCGCTGCGTTATTGCCGCAAGATGGCTTT
>CAXTGN010000967.1:0-2007 GCA_964243455.1 uncultured Acidobacteriaceae bacterium | reverse complement strand
GGCCTCGATCGCCAGGGCGTTTGCTCCGGCCATCTCGGTGAGCGCGCCCCGGTCGGCGGCACCATTCCGATCTTTCTGCACGAAAATAATGCGTTCCGCCTTTCGGAGAATCCGGATGCGCCGGTCATCATGATCGGCCCGGGCACCGGCGTCGCGCCCTTCCGCGCCTTCCTGGAAGAGCGCCAGGCACGCGGCGAAAAGGGCCCCATGTGGCTCTTCTTCGGCGAGCAGCGCCGCTTCAGCGACTTCCTCTATGAGGAGCAGTTCAACGGAATGCTGGCCGACGGCACGCTCACCAAGTTGCATACGGCCTTCTCCCGCGACAGCGGCAAGAAAGTCTATGTGCAGGACCGCATGCAGGAGAACGTCACCGAACTGTACGACTGGCTCGAGCGCGGCGCCTACTTCTACGTCTGTGGTGATGCCAGCCGCATGGCCAAAGACGTCGAACTCGCCCTGCTGGACGTCATCGCCAAGGGCTCGAACGGCACGCTCGAGCACGCGCAGGAGTACCTGGCCGAGATGAAGAAGGCAAAGCGCTACCAACGCGACGTCTACTAGCAGCAAGCCATCGCCGCCCTAGCAAAGGTCGCCTCGAGGCGGCCTTTGCCATTCCAGGCCGACAGGTCATCCGGCCAGGAGCGACGAATTGAGGTCTGTGGATGTCTGCAGAAAGGCACAAAATGCGTCGTTTGCATCGGAGCTGTGTCAGAATGCACAAAGTCGCCGAAAAAGCCGCTTAAGAACGCATGTTTTTTGCACGGTTTCACCCATTTCGGCTGCTTCGCACCGCTCCAGTCAAGCGATCTTTCTGGATGGAGGCACGTAGTGACGAGGCACGCGCTGCGTCACAAAGCCGCTTATGTCTTTCAGAACGGCAATCGCGCGGTCATACCGTCCGCGGAGTGAATTCGACCGGATCTCGACCATCTCCCGCAGCATTTGCGAACCGTCGCGCAGGTAGCTGATCCGGCTCCGCTCGTCGTGCCCCCACGTCACAGGCACTTCGATGACGCGGAAGCCGAGCTTCAGGGCAATAAACAGGATTTCCGGGTCAAAGCCCCAGCGCTCAATCGTCTGCAGCGGAAAAATCAGACGCGCGGCGGAGCGCCGAAAGGCCTTGAATCCGCACTGGGTGTCCTTGTACGGCAGACCCATTACAAGCCGCGTCAACGAGTTATAACAACGCCCGAAGAACCGCCGATACAGAGGCTGATGACGGGTCTGGCGTTGCTTATCGAGCCATCTCGAACCGATAGCGACGTCGGCTCCGGCGTAAATCGCTTCCAGGAGCCGCTCGGCTTCTTCAATCGGCGCGGACAGGTCAGCATCGGTAAACATGACGATCTCGCCAAGGGCTTGAAGCAGCCCATTGCGGACCGAGTAGCCCTTGCCGCGGTTACCCGGATTCTCAAACAGATAGAGATTCGGGTGCTCTGCCATCCACCTCTGGACGATGACTACGGTGTCGTCGGTCGATCCATCGTCCACTACCAGCACCTCAGCATCCCAGTGCCGCTCTTTGGCGCACGCCAGCACCCTCGCGAGCGCCATCTCAATGCGGGCACTCTCGTTGTAGGCCGGGATGACGATGCTGATCTGTGGCGAACTCATCGTTGCTGTGCAAAGCCGCACATTGCAGATTGGATGCTCTGGATCCTGTCAGGGCTTCGCCGCAACGAAGCCAACCCTTACAAGATGCCTCTGAAGAGTGGAAGGACGGGAAGAACGCGTTGGCTTGCCCCACAAAAACAAGACCGGCGCCGCCACGCAGCGCCGGTCGTATTGCTTCTAACTACTGATTGCCGTGCGTGAGACGGTTCACCAGGTCCTTGCCCTTCTCGAGCATGCCTGTCGCGGTTCCCAGAGACTGTTCCTTTTCGCCAAATGTATCTGGACGACCGAAACCAAGGTCGGGAACATAGCCCATGGGCGCTGCGATACCGACAGAGAACTGACCCTTGGAGTCCGGTGCGGGACCGGAGGTCCATGGCTGACCCTCCTGCG
>CAXTGN010000966.1:0-2011 GCA_964243455.1 uncultured Acidobacteriaceae bacterium | reverse complement strand
GGCCTTCGTCGGCCCAGCGATCCAACACTCCGATTGTGTCAAAGCCGGCGAAGAACACACCTTCGCCGTGTCCCATCCCAGGAATGAGGTAGAGCCGAACGAAATCGTCAACCCGTCGCTGACCCATAGCTTCGACGATGCGTCCGTACAGCAACACAGAAGACTCAGTGGGGATAGTCGAATCTGCGACGCCATGGACCAATAATAGCTTGCCACCGTGCTGCGCAAACGGCGAAAGATCAGCAAGGCTTGCATCATCTTCGATCGATTGCTCCTCTACGCGAGGGAGGTATTCCAAAGCGGAGTGTCCAACCGATCCGCCATCTTTAGTATTGAGCTGGAACAAGTCGATTGGGGGCCCTGGCACCGGAACCTGCCCCCCTATTGCCAAAAAGGATCGGACAACCCCGTCGCCGATAAGGTAATAAAAAGAGTTGAGAAGTGGGATAGCCGGGTGGAAGGGATGTCGTAGCAAACCCATGTTTCCAACTAGGTCCGAGCCACGCAAAATGTTGTAGCCGGGATTGTGATTCATTCCATTTACGACCGAAAAGGAGTTAATCTGCGGGTCGGAGAACGCCGAGACGGTTCGCTCCTGCCCGCTCGATAGACAGCCTTTGTGATCGGCGCCATCTTTGCACCGCAGACTCGCGGGATCAAAGGAGCAAGCCCCCGGGTTGCTGACAATGCGGTCCTCTAGACCATCTCCTGAATCGCATGCTTTCAGAACCGCATCGCGAAGCAGCTTTGTCTTTGCGGGAGGCAGCCATCCTGCCTGCCCGTTCTTCCCTTTGGAATACATGGCCTGCGAGACTCGAAAAAACTGTAGATCTGTCTCAATCTGGTTCCATGCTGCATACGCTGCCAGGACGCCGTCGTAATCAGCAGGCCAGCGGTCAACGACCTTCATAGCTTCGCGACCGCCTGTCGACCCACCGATGAAATACATCCGCTTCGGTCCAGTGTTGTAGCGCGTTTGCATGAGGTCGACGGCAACGTCGTGAGTCTTCTTCAACCCGTCCGAAGCGAAGTTCTTGCGCTGCTCGTCATTAATGGCGAAGTCTGCGTTCAGCAGGTTGAAAATGTCAGGTAAGAGTAGATAGTGCTTATGGTGACCGGAGTCGCTGCCGAAGGTCGCATAGCCTCGAGCGAGGGGCGTAGCCTGCCCTTTGTCACCGAGGACGGTACTCCGGCGTCCATCGCTTTGGTGAAGATAACCATTGAAAGCGCCGCCACCAAACTGTAGTGCCTTGCCGTTCCAGGTTTCTGGCAGGTTTACCTCAAACCGGATCGGGTCAGCAGCAGGATCAATGGATTCGATCTGTCCTAAGACTCGACAATACCCACCATTAGCGCCATGAACGTGACTGGCAGATCGAACTATGCCGCCGCGCGTTGAGAGACCGATTTCTCTCGCTGCGATTACTAGATGACGTAGTTGGGCACAGTCTTGGCCAGCGGCATGACAGCGTGCCCCACATCCGAAGATCAGTAGAGCTAATAAGGAATTACTGATGACCACATCTAGATTCCACATGCTTGTAAAGACAATATATCGACTGAATGGCCCCGTTTTCGTCAACGGAGTTGTAGCAGCGCTCGTCATTATGAGTCCACGGTAGGATTTCAGGATTGTCGTCTCGTAGCGGAACACACCTTGAAGTTGCGCACTACCTGATCCCAAAAGAAATCCTGGTTGCATTCGCTCATCTGAGATGAGTCACCTGTCGTATCACGGCAAACTTTGTCTTATATTCGGCAAGATATCGTAATGCACACGAGATTCGATCCCCTATACGGACTGGGTTAGGGCTAGGTTCCAGGTGAGCCCTAGAGAGTCCAAACGCGAGATGCCATAACCCAATCCGGGATGGCATCGAGACCGGGAAGCATGCCGCGGCTGCTAAGGACGGCAACGTCGTAGAGAGGTGCTTCGATTGCGGCGAGCATGTTGCGGACGTTGCTTTCGGTTCTGTCCATCGGGGGCCTGCTTTCATTGTCGTTCGAATCA
>CAXTGN010000965.1:0-2012 GCA_964243455.1 uncultured Acidobacteriaceae bacterium | reverse complement strand
CGGCCTCCGCGCAGGCCCGCCAGCGTCACCGGTCCTTCGTCATTCTCCGGCATATCTGCCTAGAGTCTACACCTGCACGCTACGCCATCTGCAACAGGTTCCCGGCCTCGCGAAGCAGCTCGGCGGGTGCGCATGGCTTCGCCAGGATCGGGAGCTTGCGCTTCATCTTGAGACCAAACTCGCGCACCCGCGCAATACTGCTGTACGCCCCTGTCAACACCAGGATGCGACAAGCCGGATAGCCATCGGTCATCGCAGAGATCAATTCAACCCCGTCCTTCTCGGGCATGTTGATATCGCAAAGCATCAGCTCAGGAGCAAACGTTTCGGCGCGCACCATCGCTTCATCTACCGAGTACACACTCTGGGCTTCGAAACCATTCTTTTGAAAGATAAGCCGCAGCGTATCAGCCACAACGGGTTCATCGTCCACAATCAGGACTCGACGCATAGTATCCCTACCAATCCTGACGCCGTCCGGCGTCTCAGCTTGCAACCAGGCGTTCTTACAAAGGTCTACCTTCCCGCTGGCCTGTGTGTCTATGACCCTTATGGCGGTATTGAAGAAATCTCTCTGCGCCTTCATGGAGCATCCGAGCGTCTGTGTACTGGAACGCCGTAGGTGCTAGACGCATCTGTCACCTTCGACGTCACCCCGGAGACATCTTTTCATGCATGGGTTCGCAATCTTCCTTGGTCTCCTTTGCTCCGGCCTGGTCGCCCTGGACGCCGTACAAACCGTCGTTATTCCCCGCCGTGCTGTCGGGCGCTTCCGGATTACCCGCTTTTTCTTCGTCTCCACCTGGAGACCCTGGATCTTTCTCGGTGGGCGCCTTGTCAGCAACAAAAACAGCGAGCAGTTTTACGGCATCTACGGCCCACTCTCCCTCATCTTTCTTCTGTTGTTCTGGGCTGCGCTGCTGACCTTGGGCTTTGCTCTCATCCTCTTCGGCCTCGGCACGCCTTATCACGACTCGAGCCTTTTGCCCGGATACCACCCCGCCGCCAGCTTCCTCACAGACATCTATGTCAGCGGCACCTCCCTTACGACCCTCGGTCCCGGGGATGTCGTTCCCCTTCGCCAGGTCGCCCGTCTGCTCATGATCGTCGAAAGCGCCACCGGCCTGGGTCTCGTCCCCCTTGTCATCAGCTACGTCCCGGTCCTCTACGCCGCCTTCAGCCGCCGTGAGGTCTCAGTCGCGCTCCTCGACGCTCGCGCCGGCTCCCCGCCCACCGCCGCCGAGCTTCTTACCCGGCACGGCTTCGAAGGCGGACAAACCGCTCTCATTACCCTCCTCGCCGAATGGGAACGATGGGCCGCCGACATCCTCGAATCACACATCTCCTACCCCGTCCTCTGCTACTACCGCTCGCAGCACGATAACCAGAGCTGGCTCTCCGCCCTCACCACCATCCTCGACGTCTGCGCGCTCCTCATCACCACCATCGAAGGCCCCGCCTCTCGCCAAGCCCAGCTCACCTTCGCTATATCCCGCCACGCCGTCGTGGATCTCGGCCACGTCTTCCAGATCCAAATCGACGAACTCGCCCTGCTCAACGTCACCGAGACCAATCGCCTCACCGACACCACCTTCGCCCGTCTCTGCGACAGCCTGTCTGCCGTTGACATCGGCCTTTGCACCGACAGCAACTCTGCCCACCGCCTGCTCGCCATCCGCCAGCTGTACGAGCCCCGCGCCCAGGCCCTCGCGGATTACCTCTGCATGCCGCTACCCCAGTGGATCTCCGACCCCAAGCCCACCGATCAGTGGCGCAAAGTTTCCAGCCTTTGCTTCGGTGCCCTCGGCGGCAAAGTCTCGGTCAACACTGAGCACATCAGCAGCGAGTCCACCGCCATGAACCTCCACGATACGGAAACTCACGGTCTCTAACCGTCTTCTTCCCTGGCCAATAAAAACCGCAACCCGAAGGTTGCGGCTTTCTCCTGAAGCTCAGAGACGTTACATTTGCGGTGCTGGCGTCGCTCCCGGGTTTAACTTCTGAGCCGCAAT
>CAXTGN010000964.1:0-2013 GCA_964243455.1 uncultured Acidobacteriaceae bacterium | reverse complement strand
TTTTGGAGCGCTCATCAGGCTTTCTTCGCGGGAGTTGCAAAGGCACCGGACATTGCTCAATCAGGTATTGAGGCAAGGGGAGGACTCTGCACTCAATACCGTACAGAGCTGGTTGTCCGCCGTCTGCCCGATACGGGGAATAGCTTGGCAAGAGCGCACCGGCTTGTCGCGATCACCTTAGAATGCCGCGTCCGATCAGCAGGGGAAGGCTCAGACGTACAGGTTTTTGAAGAGCCGTTCCGCCACGTCATAGCAATCGCAGGCAGCTGTGCGAAGATTCTCGCGGGAAAGGATCTTTATCTTGCCGCGACTGTAGTCGATGAAGCCGCTGCGCTGCAGTGTGCCAGCTGCCAAGGCGACGGTCGTTCGGCGTGCTCCGAGCATCTGCGCGAGGAAGTCCTGAGTTAGCTGGAAGGTGTCTTCCTGCGTTCGATCCTGGACCATGAGTAGCCAGCGCGCCAGACTAGGTTCGGCCTCGTGGACTGCATTGCAGCCGGCAATCTGGATAGTCGTCAACGCCTGTTGCTGAACGCATTGCAGTATTCGGGTACGGATCTCTGCAGTGCTCACGAACAACTCCCGGAGCACGGCGAGAGGTGTCTTGTAGCCTCGGCCCGCGAGTTGTATGAAGCATTCAGATGTTGGAAGGGAGCTTCCCAGAAGGGAGAGCGCAGCCGTTACACCCTCTCGTCCAACCAACGCCGTCTCTGTCGAGGCACCCTCGGAATGGGCGACGACGACGCTTGCCACGCCGGAAGTGAGAAAATATGCGAAGCGCGGTTCTTCTTCCTGGACCTGAAGCGAAAGACGCGTTGGAAGCTCTACCAGCTTTGATTGCGAAAGGATCGCACTCCGGCTTTCCGGCGACAGGGCTTCAAGAAGAAGATTCGTTTCTGGAGCGCTCATAGGGATTCCTTTGCGGGATCTGCAAAGGAAGCGAAAGTGGCGGGCTGGAGTTCAACCACTAGCGGGCTCTGCAAGATCCACGCTATGGACTTTCTCGTATGCTGTCTGTGCCGTCTGGCATATAGCGTCACAAGGCCGCGATCATCATTCGGTGCGGTCGTCCTCAAACGCTGCGTAGTTGTCCAAATGCTCCTTGATAACTGCGTAGCACTCGCAGGATCTCTGGCGAAGGCCCTTCAAGTCGAATATGGAGACCTGTCCCCGGTTGTAGTCGATCAGGCCCTCGTCTTTCAATGTGCCCGCTGCGCGAGATACCGTGGACCGGGTACTGCCCACCATGTCGGCCAGAAATTCCTGCGACATGAAGAAGGTGTCCTTGTGGACACGGTCGGCTGTGATCAAGAGCCAGCGCGCCAGTCTCTGCTCCAGGTGATGTTTTGCGTTGCAACCGGCCGACTGCGCGGTCTGAAGAAGTTGAGCCTGGACGTAGCGGAGAGCGAGCTTCTGAAACAGCCCCGCTCGCTCAAACTCCGCGCGACCCGTCTTGATGGGCGACAGATACCCACGCCCCTCCACCTGGGTGTACACCCGGTTAAGGCTTTGCTTTGAACCCATCAGCGCGGAGATCCCAATAATGGACTCGTAGCCGAACATGCCGACCTCGACCTGTGAGCCGTCCTCGAAAGTCGTGGTCATGGACGCCATGCCCTCCTCCACAAAGATCAAGTTGTCGATCGGACGGCCCGGGTACTCGATCTCGTGACCTACTTCGAACTCCACCAGGGAAAGGGACAGGCGCTTGATGCTGTCCGGTTCCAGGCGGCTCAGGATTGTGTTCTTGTAGATGGCTTCTTGCATACCTTTACCTCGGAGCGAAGGCTTTCGATTCCGTGTGCTGGATTCTGTGGAGAATCCTGTCGGCAAAATCAATATTTATTCCCGATATTGGGCAGATGAGGATGTCCCTGTTAGGTGATCGTAGGTGTCAAGAGCACGATCATGACCCCACCTATCGACTTACTACTATTTGGCCACGACGCGGGCTTACAGCATACCCGAAGCCTGATCCTGAAGAAGGACGGCTTCAGGGTGGATTGCGTCACGGCT
>CAXTGN010000963.1:1048-2019 GCA_964243455.1 uncultured Acidobacteriaceae bacterium | reverse complement strand
CACATCGATCTCTGCCTCGTCCATCGCCGCAAGCCGCCCCGCGCCGAGGTCCAGCAGCTTGTCCTTCATCGCCTGCAACCCCGAGGGCGTCCCAGCCCCATAGGCATCGGTGGCCTTCACAAAGTCCTTTGTAACAAAGTGCTCTTCCAACGTGATCGTGCGCATCAAGCTCACCCTTTCTCCCTACTCCCTACTACCTGCCTTCGGATGCCGTCACACGGCAACACCCACTCTCACCCGCTACTCTGCAAATGGGTACGATGGCTTCATGGCCGATTCGGCACCACCTGTCGCCACAAGCGAACCAGCGCAACGACCCGTGCAGCGGCTCCTCCAGCCCTTCGCCCGCTTTGCGCAGCTCGAGAGTTCCAGCAGCCTCGTCCTGCTCACGGCCACCCTCGCCGCTCTCGCACTCGCCAACTCACAGCTGAACAGCGCGTACGAGCGCGTTCTCAATCTCCACGTCGGCCTTACAGCAGGCCGTGTCGCCTTCTCCTGGCCGCTGACGCTTTGGGTCAACGACGTCCTCATGGCCATCTTCTTCCTCGTTGTCGGTCTCGAGGTCAAGCGCGAGCTTCTGGTCGGCGAACTGGCTACCTTTCGACGCGCCATTCTGCCCGTACTCGCTGCCCTCGGTGGCATGATCGTCCCCGCGCTCGTCTACCTCGCCTTTACCCACGGCACACCGGCGCACCGAGGCTGGGGCGTTCCCATTGCCACTGACATCGCCTTTTCCCTCGCCATCCTCACCGCCCTCGGCAAGCGCGTTCCCTTCGCCCTGCGCATTTTTCTGGCCTCGCTCGCCATCGCCGACGACATCGGCGGTGTTCTCGTCATCGCCGTGGCGTATACCAGCTCACTGCATTGGGCCTGGCTCGCCGCTACGGCCGCGCTGTTTGCGCTCGGCCTCATCCTCAACCGGCTCGGCGTTGTTCGGCTCCCGGTCTATCTCGCCCTGGGCGCTGCCCTCT
>CAXTGN010000963.1:0-1038 GCA_964243455.1 uncultured Acidobacteriaceae bacterium | reverse complement strand
ACACTCCATGCCTCCGGCATCCATCCAACCCTGGCGGGCATCGCCCTTGCGCTCATCGTTCCGTCCAGAACCTTTCTTCCTCCGGCGCACTTCGTGGAACGAGGCCATCAGCGGCTGGAACAGTTCAAAGCCGCCCATGCCTCTGCCCACACCGCCTCCGAAGCGGGCGAGCAGCTGCTCCGGCTCCGGATAGGTCTGCACCTCGTTCAATCCCCACTGGACCGCATGGAAACGGCCTTTCATCCCTGGGTCAGCTACGGCATCATGCCGCTCTTTGCCCTGGCCAACGCCGGCATCGCGCTACGCGGCTTCCACGCCTCCTCCATGCTGCAGCCCGCCTTTGCCGGCGTTGCGCTTGGCCTGCTGCTGGGCAAACCCCTCGGCATCACGCTCTTCTCCTGGCTCGCTGTGCGCTCCGGCGTCGCGCAACTGCCCCACGGCGTCACATGGCGTCATCTACACGCCGCAAGCTGGGTCGCCGGCATTGGCTTCACGGTCGCCCTCTTCGTCGCCGGCCTCGCCTTCGGCACAGCCGACGCCTACACCGAAGCCCGCATCGCCATCCTGCTCGCCTCGTCCCTCGCTGCACTTATCGGAGCCCTGCTCCTGCGCTTCACCTGCGCCCTGCCCGCAAGCCGCAAAGTAGCCACTTCCCAAGCACTCGCCGAGCCGGTGCAGATGGCCTAGCATCTCACCTGCTGTTTTGCCTTTCTTGCTTTGTCATGCCCCGCACGGGAACCTGCTTCTCTTGTTGTCATTCCCAAAGGGAATCTGCGGTCGTTCTTGCCTTGCCTTTCTTCTTTGTCATTCCCGAAGGGAATCTGGCTTTGCCTTTCTTGCTTTGTCATTCCCCGCACGGGGAACCTGCTTCTCTTGTTGTCATTCCCAAAGGGAATCTGCGGTCGTTCTTGCCTTGCCTTTCTTCTTTGTCATTCCCGAAGGGAATCTGGCTTTGCCTTTCTTGCTTTGTCATTCCCCGCACGGGGAACCTGCTTCTCTTGTTGTCATTCCCAAAGGGAATCTGCGGTCGTTCTTGCC
>CAXTGN010000962.1:0-2020 GCA_964243455.1 uncultured Acidobacteriaceae bacterium | reverse complement strand
CTGGGCTACGCCTTCAAACAGGTGATGGACGCGATGGAGATGTCTGGAATACAACTCCCGGACGATGCCGCGATGGAGTTTGGCATGAACTTCAGAAGTGGCATTGCTCCGCGCCTTCAAACTCCACGTATGGCGAAGAGATACGGCAATGCTTTACAGTTTTCGCTCGGCCTACTAAGCGGTGAGGTTCGGTACATCGACTTGATGCTTCTGGAGGCTGTAAGGACGTTCGTTCCCAAGCTCTATTTAGCGATCCGCGAGGAAAAGGAACGGCTCCTGAAAGGTGAGAAGAACTTCGACGCCTCAACGTTCGTTCGCGCATACATGCCGGAGGATTCTGCCGAATCGAACATCGAAGGGATGGCTCGAATCATTCGGGGATTGTTCCCGAGGACCGGTAACACCACTTATCTCTCAGACTGGGAGAAGAAGTGGTGTAGCGAAAAGCGCGTCTGTACCGCCAATTACTTTGATCGATACTTCACGTACGCTGTGAGATCGAACGACGTGTCCGACACTGATCTCGACGGGCTGCTCAATGACTACGGTACATTTGAAGCGTTTCTGCAGACTCTTCTGAAGTTCTACTCAGTGAAAAATGCGCGTGCCTTCATCTCGAAACTACGAGACCGTGAGGAGGAACTGACGCCGGTGAGTGCGAAGCGTATCTCTCTTGGACTCGCTGCGATAAGTGAAGGCCTACCGACTTCGGCCTCAATCTTAGATGCCATCAATCTTCCCCTCTTTCAAGCAGCAGTATTCGTTTCCCAAGCGTTGCTCAGGCTCCCTGAGGGTGAACGCCCCGCGTTCGCAAAGGAAGTCATCAGTACGGCTGGGAGTCCATTGTTTGTGCCTGCTTGCATGATGATGATGGCTCCAGGGAGCGACGGCAGCGACGATAACGAAAAGAAGCTATTCACACCAGATCAAGAGAAAGACCTGCGAGAGTTCGGGGCAAAGACCATCGTCGCGTGGATGGAAAAGCAAAATGAGAGACCCTTCTTTGCTATGCCCGTTGAGAACATCACAAACCTGATGCACGCTGTACAAGTGGGATTAGGAGCAGATGCGGCGCGAGAGAAGGCGACGGCGTGGGTAAAGGCGCATCCCGAAAGCGCCGTGATAGTCATTCGTGCGAACAAAGCAAAGGGCATGGATCTGCAAACAGGGTTGCCCATTGAGACTCCGTTCATGCGCCAGATGTACGACGCTATGGTCATGCTCGTGGCGGCGGATGATCTTATCCAAGGTCTAACGACCGTCTACGGTGACGATCTGGCGACTGCGGGCAAGCCAACGGAAGATGACGGCTTGCGCGTAGCGAGACAGTTCATGGCTTTTCATGAGATCGTGAAACGCCAACAAGCAGCGCAGTCTAAGCCTGCTTCGTCGTCCGGCGCCTCGGCTATTGCTGTGAGTCGTGGAGCGGAAGACAATCTAAGCGGGGAGCAGGGCCTGGCGAGGAACCAAGTCGTCGACGACCATGAGCTGGAGACGAAATCGAATTCAGATGGAGCTGGCGATAAGGCGGCGCGCTTACCGCCTCAAAAACGAGCGCCGAGGAGAAGACTGCCGAAGTCCGGCTGAGCTTTGGTAAAGCTCCTTGCATGTTACATGCCCCTATATGGCGGCTGGTCCGCGCGGCAAAGTCGCTAGTATATGGAGGTAGCTTGGGTGGACTGATGACAAATCGCCGATGGGTGATTCGACATTGTTGAGCGCTGGCAAATAATGTTGGGCAACTTCACCTGTCGACGAGGTCACCAGCCTGATTTCATCAGGGCAACGTGAAGTTGGGGTAATCACCGGAGCCCATTACGCTGCTTCTCCGTAGGCCGGTCTGGCGGAGTCTTGCGTCGGCGGCGATGTATCTGCTAGCGATTTCGTCGGCAGGACCTTCCTGAATGGTCCCGCCAGGTTCTTCCATCGTAAAGAGGGCAGCGTTTGATGGCGCTTTGCGAATATACAGCCCGACAATTTTCCCATCTTTAGTCCAGTACCAAGCGTATGCGACGGTCTC
>CAXTGN010000961.1:0-2021 GCA_964243455.1 uncultured Acidobacteriaceae bacterium | reverse complement strand
TGGCGCAAGCTGTTCAGGTGTTTAAGGATCAAGCATTAATCGCGCGTGCGGATACTGCCGCACGCGAGGAAGAGCAGAAGGCCAAGCAGCAACGAGCCGACCATCTTGCCGAAAGCACTCGCACATTCGAAGCTATGGTAGGCGCAAGAGTAAGTACAGTATCCTCGGCAGCGAGCGGTCTACAGGCAACAGCGGGATCGATGTCCGGGTTCGCCAAGCGGGCCACCGGCCAGGTGACCGTCGTTGCGACTGCGGCAGAGCAGGCTTCGGCAAACGTGCAGACAGTCGCAGCAGCGGCGGAGCAACTAGCAGCTTCGGTGGCTGAGATAACCCGACAAGTGACACAGTCTGCTACTATCGCCGGCCGCGCGGCTAACGAGGCGCGCCGCACAGACGAGATCGTGCATGCTCTCGCCGATGGTGCGCGGCGGATCGGCGACGTGGTCGGATTGATCAGTACGATCGCCGGGCAAACAAACCTGCTGGCTCTGAATGCTACTATCGAGGCGGCACGAGCTGGAGATGCCGGAAGAGGCTTTACCGTCGTGGCTAGCGAAGTAAAGGCTTTGGCTGCTCAGACGACTAAAGCCACCGAAGACATACGGCAGCAGATTACTCAGATGCAGGTGGCTACTCATGAGGCGGTTACGGCAATCGGAGGGATAGCCGCTACCATCAGCGAGGTAAGCATGATCGGCACGACGATCGCTTCCCGGGTGGAAGAGCAAGGGCTGGCAACACGGGCGATCGCGCTCAGCGTGGGTCAAGCCGCCGCCGGCACAAGTGAGGTGACCAGCAACATCCAGCAGGTCGGTCGAGGAGCAGCGGAAACCGACGAGGCATCTCAGCAGGTGCTGGGAGCTGCCTCCGAGATGGCGCATCAGGCCGAGCAGCTGACGGCCGAGATCGAGGTCTTCCTAGAAAAAGTCAGGTTAGGCTAGTTGATCAGCCCGCTTCGCGTGAAGCGAGTACGACGTAGCCTCAAGGACTCCGTCAGCACTCGCGCCAGCCTCACGATGGTTGTTTGTAGGAGCGTGTCCGGTCACGCGCTCCGCATGATCCCGAGGGCAAGCCTAGCGCCTGTGGCAAACCAGGGTCGTGTCGGTCAACATGTGGAAATTCGCATGTAGCTGAAGGTGGTCGTCCGTCGAGCGGCTTCGGTGCCAAGTTGAGCGGGCTCCACATTGATGATGGACGCCATGAGCTCGACAATCGGTTTGGTCTGCATGTAGAGATGCTGGATCTGCCAATCGTCTTTCGCCTCGAGCAGCACGGTGCCGATCAGGCGGATGATTGAGGCCTCGATTGGGAAAATCCCGACGACGTCAGCCCTCCGCTTGACCTCCTTTTCACGCGCTCCGGCGACTTCGTGAAGTGGATCCAGGTGCGGTGGTGGGTCGGAAGATCCATGTGCGCCAGCACGTCGGTCTCGCTGTCGTCGATGAACGTCCCGAGCTTCGGCCACTTGTCGCGCAGCTGATCGGCGACGTGGCGCAGCGCCTGGCTGGCGGAGACACGGTCGGGCTGCATGAATGCCTGACGCAAGGCGGCCGATGCTGCCTCGGCCCGTCGCGGGACGGCTTCGATCCTCACGGCCGCGGCCATGCTCTGCTGGGCCTTCGGGACGTAGGACAGGGCGTTGCGCATCCAGTGCACGCGGCAGCGCTGCCAGGACGCGCTGAACGTCCGGCGAATGGCCGACTTCAGGCCCTCATGCGCGTCCGAGATCACCAGCTTCACGCCATGCAGGCCGCGGCGCAACAGCCCCTTGAGGAACGTCGACCAGAAGGTCTCCGCCTCCGATGGCCCGATATGCAGCCCCACGACCTCCCGCTTGCCGTCGGTGTTCACTGCCACGGCGATTATGGCCGCTACCGAGACGATCCGGCCGCCCTCGCGCTGCTTGAGGTAGGTCGCGTCCAGCCACAGATACGGCCAGTCGCCGGTCAGCGGGCGATCCAGGAAGGCGTTCACGCGCTCGTCGATGTCGCGGCACAGCTTGCTCACCGTGCTCTTGCCGA
>CAXTGN010000960.1:1541-2021 GCA_964243455.1 uncultured Acidobacteriaceae bacterium | reverse complement strand
TCCAGCCTGCCCTTCGGCGTGAACGGCATCGCGAAGGCCATCATCGGGTACATCGGGGCGAGCCTCGGGTTTGCGCTGGATGTCGAGAACATCTTCAACCGCGTCCTCATCAACTTCGTCGCGAGCCTCCTTCAGAGCGTTATCCTGTACGGCATTACGCGGCGTTTGCTCGGCGACGCCACGGTGCAACTGCAGCCCATGCATGAGCTGATTCGTGCCGGGGTGAATACCGCGGTGGCGATTCCGATCTTCTTGCTGCTGGATCGGTTTAAGGTGCTGGAAGAGTAGGCAGCTGTGCCGCCTCGCACTTGGGTTGGCGCTGCGCGGCGGCGGCGGCTTTGCCGATGGCGCTTCGCGATGGCGGAACGCGTATCTGCCCAGCCACCGCGCAGCGCCAACCCGTAGCCACCGCGCAGCGCCAATCCCCACCGGCAGTACACTGAAGTAACGCACCTATGTCACCTGAGGTCCCTCATCTCG
>CAXTGN010000960.1:0-1531 GCA_964243455.1 uncultured Acidobacteriaceae bacterium | reverse complement strand
AAGGTCTCTTCGGCCAAGCTGGCGATTGCGCAGTATGCTGTTGCGCTGATTCTGCTGGTGCTGGGGATCGGTCTTTGGCGGTTGCAGGTGCTGGGGGCGGCGGAATACCGGGTGCTGGCGGAGCAGAACCGGGTGCGCAAGGTGCCGGTGTTGGCCGCGCGGGGACGCATCCTGGACCGCGAAGGCCGGGTGATCGTGGACAACTACCCGTCCGTGACCGCGTACCTATTGCGGGACCAGATGCGCGATCAGCGGAGCGCGGTGGAGCAGGACATGCCCATGATTGCGGCCGGCCTGCACATGGAGCCGGAGCAGATTCGGACGATTCTGAAGCACTATGCGTTTGCACCCAAGTTTCAGCCGATCCCGCTGAAACAGGACATCACGCCGGATGAACAGGCCTTTCTGGCGGCGCATCGGGATGATCTTCCCGAACTGGACACGCTGGACGAGCAGCGGCGGCTGTACCCGCGAGACGGGTTTGCCGCGCACATGATTGGGTATGTGGGCGAGGTCTCAGAGGCCGATCTGAACACCTCCAAGTTTGCCTTCTATGAGCCGGGCGATGTGGTCGGCAAGAGTGGCGTCGAGGAGGCCTACGACGCGCTTCTGCGTGGACAGGACGGTTCACGGGACATGATCGTGAATTCGCACGGGCGCGAGGTGGGCGTCATGGGTGAGGAGTATGCCAAGCCCGGCCAGGATCTGCGGCTGACGATCGACCTCGACGTACAGAAGGCGGCGGAGCAGGCGATGGAGGGCAAAATCGGCGCGATGGTGGCGCTGGACCCCCATACCGGCGAGATCCTTGCCATGGTGTCGCGGCCTACCTTTGACCCAAATGAGTTTTCGGTCCGGCTGAGCAAGGCGTACTGGCAGACAATTCTGGAGAATGGGGATCATCCGCTGCTGAACAAGGCCATCCAGGCGCAGCTGGCGCCGGGGTCCACGTTCAAGGTCATCATGTCCCTGGCGGGGTTGCAGGAGGGCAAGGCGCAGGACCTCCGCGTGAGCTGCAATGGGGGTGCGAGCTTCTATGGGCACTTCTTTGCGTGCGACCGGCACCATGGCAGTGTGGACATTCGAAGTGCGATTCCGTATTCGTGCGACACGTTCTACTACACGCTGGCCAACCGGCTGGGGATCGACACGATTGCGCGGTATGGCACCGAGGTGGGCATCGGCGTGAAAACCGGTGTAGACCTGCCGGACGAGGCCGCGGGCATCATGCCCAGCGAGCAATGGAAGCTGAGGACGCAGCACGACAAATGGTACGCGGGCGAGACGATCTCGGTGGGCATTGGACAGGGCGCGATCCAGACGACGCCTCTGCAACTGGCGCGCGCCATCAGCGGGATTGCGTCGGGCGGTGTGCTGCGTCGGCCGCACGTGGTGTTTCCGAGTGAGCTTTCGCCGGGGGAACAGGAGGCGGTTGCTGAGAGCTTTCCGGGGTCGGGCGACAAGCGCATACCGCTCAGCCCGGAGAACTGGGAGACGATCACGGATGCGATGGCGAATGTGACGTCGAGTC
>CAXTGN010000959.1:1222-2022 GCA_964243455.1 uncultured Acidobacteriaceae bacterium | reverse complement strand
CGGCCAAGTTAAACCCGAATGCCGATCAACTGACTTTGGAAAAGACGATGCCGCTAGGCAGCCTGGAGCCGGGCCGTTACCAGGTGGTGATCAAGGTGAATGACGGTGTGTCCAAGCAAGCCATCGCTGAAAGCGCGCCGTTCATCGTAGAGCAGTAGGCCGACATTTCGTACAGCTTCAAAGCACGCTGGGTCTCGCTCTCGCGGATAGCACAGGCGAGGGCGACCCGAACAAGCCTCGGACGAGGCACTTCCTGGAGAGCGGTCGACGCGCGAAAGAGGGTATCTGGCGCGGTGAAGCATGTTGTAGCAACGCTGGCTTTCTTGGTGCTCACACTGGGCAGTGCGCCCTCCTGTGCATGGGGAGCCGAGAACGCAGCCATCAGCGGTGTTGTGCGCGACGCCCACGGCACGCCGCAGATGGGTGCGCTTGTGGAACTGCTCGGTCCTGACGCCTCGATTGTGGCGCGTGCGTTTACGGATGATCACGGGCGCTATTTCCTGTACTCCGTTCTCCCGGGCAGCTACCAGGTACGGGCATCGGCAGCGTTCCTGGTTCCTGTGGTGCGGGGGAATCTGCGCGTGCGTGCGGGTGTGCGGGCCGTCGCCGACCTGACCATGACCGCGCTCTTTCAGGCGGGTACCTGGCTGCCCGCAGAACGGCGCACCAGCGGAGAGCCCACGGATGACTGGCAGTGGACGCTCCGTTCTACCGCAAATCGCCCACTGCTGCGGCTTGCAAACGATACACCGGAAGCATCTGGCGGACCAGACGCAGGAGTCTCTTCCAGTGCGGATCGC
>CAXTGN010000959.1:0-1132 GCA_964243455.1 uncultured Acidobacteriaceae bacterium | reverse complement strand
TCATGATGGACCACGCGGGTGTGGACGGCGATGTGTCCGTCCTGCGCGCAAACCTTAAGGACGGCGTGTCCGGAGGAGCCGGCCCATCCTTTGTCGTGGCCGCGGGCGTTGAGCGCCAGCGTATGTTCGGGGGAAGTACGCGCATTCTCGTCAGCGTCGAGTCAGACCCGGAGCTGCAGACGGCTGCTGGAACTGGCTTGGAGCTGCTGCGGGCCGCCACTACGCAAAAGATTGTCCTTGGGGATGCCTTTGTCGTGGACGCAGGTACCCTGCTAACGGCCGAGCGGCTCCTCGGAACTCGTTTCAACTCGGCTCCTTACGTGCGGATCGCGTTCAAACCATCCCCTGAGCTTGCATTTGAGTATCGGCTCGCGACCGACCGCAGCCTGCAGCGCACAGAGGACCTGGACGACCCGGCCCTGCCCCAGGAGGGGTTGAGCGACTCGGATGGGCGGCCCTTGCTGCGAAAGGCACTGCACCAGGAAATCGTCGCAATGGACTCTGGGGATAAACATGCGGTCAGCGTTGCGATCTATCGCGATGTTGTGCCGGTGGAGAGTGTCCAGGGAGGCGGCATGTCAGTCGATCAGGATCTCAACGGCGTGCCGGTGATGACGGACCCTAGCACCGGTACGTTACGCCTGGCTGTGCAGGGATTGTCCTCGGACGGGGTTCGGGTAGCGTGGACACAGGCACTCTCCCCGGCTGTCAGCGCGTGCGTTGAGGGCGATTTTGGTAAGGCCTTGGAGGCCGGATCCGGTGGTCTAGCTCTGCAATCGGTCTCCAGTTCACTGCACGCCCACGGCGAGGCGGCAGTCACCGGCTCCTTGCATCTGCAGACGAAGCGCTCTGGCACCGCTTTGAACGTTCACTATCGTTGGCAGCCGGCGGGCTCTTTGACTCAGGTGGACGAATTCGATGCCAGGGCCGGAGACGCGTACCTAGGGATTCGCTTGAATCAGCGGCTTTGGAGCGGTCGAAGACTGAAGGGTCTCAACGCCGTCGTCGAAGCTACAAATCTTCTCGCTCAAGGCTATGAGCCGCTGCTGAGTTCGGATGGGCAAACCCTGTTCCTTGCCCAAGTGCCGCGTGGTGTACTGGGCGGGCTGGCCTTCAGTTTCTGAGTGCCCAC
>CAXTGN010000958.1:1379-2023 GCA_964243455.1 uncultured Acidobacteriaceae bacterium | reverse complement strand
CCCGACTCAGGAACCGCTCTCATTCGTCGCAGTGAGCATTTCACCCGACTACGCGCTCTCAGTAGCGGCAACCTGCGAGCATTTCGCCCGATCGAAGTGCCGCTTCTTTGCCCCGCAGGGAGCATATCGCCCACCCAAGCGCTCTCAATGGTGGCACCCTGCGAACACTGCGCCCCCCCGAGGTGCCCTGCTCCGTTTAAAGGTGGGGCATCCCCCCCCCCCCCGGCCAAGCGCTCTCAATGGCGGCATCCTGCGAGCATTTCGCCCGACCGAGGTGGCCCTTCTTCGTTTGAAAGGCTGAGCATTTCGCCCGACCGAGCGCTGTCATTATTGGCATCCTGCGAGCATGTTCGTCGACTCAGAAGCCACCCCTTTCTGTTGTCTCGGTGAGCATTTCGCCCGACCGGGCGCTTTCAGTACCGGCACCTTGGGCCCTTTTCGCCCCGAATGCGGAGGCCTTCCTCGCCTCAAGCGAGCATTTCGCCCGACCTAAGGAACTCTGGATAACGCATTTCGCCGGGTCGACGCGATCCCTCGACGGCCAACGCTTCACATTACTGAGAGTGATCCTAAGCACGGCCAATCACGAGCATTCGCCCAACCGAATTGCCTGTTACGGTCGACCCCGTACGAGCATTTCGCCC
>CAXTGN010000958.1:288-1369 GCA_964243455.1 uncultured Acidobacteriaceae bacterium | reverse complement strand
CTGATTTGCCGTCCGATCCCGGGCCGGGCGCCTGGCAAGTGTCCGCTAAGCCCGTTTGTTGGACAGTTGACAGCATCGTGGACGAAGATGCGACTTGTAAGGACCCGAAGTTCCTCTGTTCACGGCGAAGCCCCTCTGACACATACAATTGCGGCGATGACAGCGTACGAAGCCCGAGTTTCTCAAGACACGATCTCAGCACTGAAAACGCTGATCGGTCGTCAGGTTCACACCATCTATGCTCCGGTCCTAGCTGTGGCTGGCGCTCACTTAGCAGCGCCTAGCTTTGCGATCTCAATTTCAGAGCAGATTCTCGGCCGATGGGTTCATCGCTTCCTGAACCTGAAGGCCGTATGGTCGGAGACTCCTCGTTTTATGAACGACTTGTGGGAATTGCAGGCGTTTGAAGGTGCAACTCCTCTGGGCATCAGCACGAACGCGGAGAATGCGATGGTCTCACCGTGCTCTATCCATTTCTACGAGAATGGTGGATCGGAAGTGACGACGATTCGCGTCTACACCTTGTCTGCTCCCGAATTAGCGGACGCCAGCGAATCAGTCGTTTACGACAAAGTGATTCAATTCGTGAGGGCTAACGGCAGCTCCTTCTGCATCGCTTGTCAGCTAGATGGACCCGGTATCGCTGAGGATGTCCACCTCACGGAAGACCCCGTTCTGATTGGAACCTTTGTGGAAGGCTGCCACCAGACGCTTGCGTTCCCGTAAGTCCCGTGGAGCGCCGTTCTCGTCAGTTGACGATAAGTCGGCAAAGCGGACACTTGCCGCGGATAAGAACCGGGAAAGCGGCTCTCGTCACCCGAGAGCATTTCGCCCGACCCAAAAATGGCGCTGCTGCCGAGTCAACGAGCATTTCGCCCGACCAGTGCAGGACGACTCGAGGATTTCCATTCCATATCGGCGAGCATTTGGCCCGACCATGAGTTTTCCACATGCTGAGGACGGCGAGCATCTCGTCCGACTGCGTTGAGCATTCGGCCCGACTCTCGGAGCATTTCGCCCGACAATGCGAGCATTCGGACCGACCGCCCGATACACGCTATGAAGCGTAAGTAACGCAGAC
>CAXTGN010000958.1:0-278 GCA_964243455.1 uncultured Acidobacteriaceae bacterium | reverse complement strand
TACCGCAGCTGTGGATTCCTGCTAATCCCTTCTTAATAGCTTTCAATCCACGTACTAATCTCCGGCTTCGCCGGTTTTGTACATACGAATCTGTTTTCCATATCAGAGAACAAAGGCAACATCGAAGCGCATCCGGGCCGAAGAGGCTGAATGACACAAACTCGTGTACCACACACTTGTGGTAGTCCGGTAAAATCATAGGGGAATGTTGAGTTTCACACGGGCCAGGAAATTTACTGCTGTACTTGCAATCTCGACAGGGTGCCTCGGAGCAGGCT
>CAXTGN010000957.1:314-2024 GCA_964243455.1 uncultured Acidobacteriaceae bacterium | reverse complement strand
CGTCGACCTGGATGTGGCGAACCTGCCGGCGTTTGGGGCAGGGAAAACGTGCCAGTACCATGCGATCGCCGTGCAGTGTGGGCCACGCGGACTGAAGGGCGCGCCGGACGCGCTGTACCACAACAACGGCGATGGGACCTTTACCGACGTGAGCCGGCAGGCGGGAGTGGACGATCCGCAGGGCTTTTATGGCTTGCAGGCCGTGTGGTCGGATTTCAGTGGAGATGGCAAGCTCGATCTGTTTGTGGCGAACGATGGCGAGCAGAACTTTCTATATCACCAGGATGGCGCCGGGCACTTCAAAGAGGTCGCGAATGAGGCGGGCGTGGCGCTCAGCGAGAACGGCGAAGAGCAGGCCAACATGGGCGTGGCGCTGGGCGATTACACCCGCAGCGGGCGCGAGGGCATTGCGATCTCGCACTTCAGCGAGGACTATGCGGTGCTGTATCGCAACGATGGGGACATGAACTTCACGGACGTCGCGCACACGGCGCAGATTGCTCATCCGACCTTTCCGTATGTGGGGTGGGGCGACGCGTTTCTGGACACGGATAACCGTGGGCTGCTGGACCTGATTCTGGTGAACGGCCACGTGTATCCGCAGGTGGACAATGCGAAGCTGGCGACGACGTATCGTGAGCCGAAGCTGCTGTTCTGGAACAACGGCGACGGCACGTTTCGCGATGTGAGCGGGGAGGCGGGCAAGGCGCTGAGCGTGCCGCAGGTGAGCCGCGGTCTGGCAGTGGGGGACCTGTTCAATCGCGGGCGGCTGGATGTGGTGATCGAAAACCTGACTGGCGCACCCATGATTCTGGAAGCCAAGAGCAATCCGACGCACCATTGGGCGAGTTTTCAGCTGGAGGGTGGGCCTTCCAACCGGTTGGCGTTGAATGCGCACGTGACAGTGCGCACGGGCGATGCCCAGCAGATGAGCGAGGTGTTGAGCGGCGGAAGCTATTTGTCGCAAAGCGATCTGCGGCTGCACTTCGGGCTGGGTGCGGCGACGCGCATGGACGCCGTGGAGGTTCGCTGGCCGGATGGGAAGCGGCAGAGCTTTCAGGGGCTCGAGGCGGACCGGTTTTATCGGCTGAAAGAGGGTGGAACGCCTGTGGTACAGGTGGTCCACTGACGGTGATGAGAAGAGTTGTGGCTCTACAAAGCAGATCCCTCCGCTTCGCTGCGGGATGACAAGCAAGAGAACCGGCGAGCCGTAGCCTCGCACGGACAGAAAGGTAACGCTAGGACGTGAGCAGGCCTGTCCAGGCTTTGAACTCGGCCTCGTCCGGCTGATTCTCTACGCGGCTGGTCGTGTCCAGGAGCATAGTGGGGCGTTGTGGGACGGTGTAGGCGGGCCATGTGGGCAGGCCGGGTGCGGCGGGGTGGCGAACTGAAGGTCCTGTGGAGACGCAGTTGGCGCCATGTGGTTCCAGACAAAGCGGAGCTCGGAGGCGTGGGCGGCGAGGTTGGCGAAGCGGCCGGTGGCTTCGGCGAAGTCGAAACGATAGACGAAGGCGGTGCCGCCTGCACTCACATGGGCCTCGGCCACGCGCAGCGAGGGAATCCAGTATTCCTCGGCGGTGAGGCTGCGGATGCGGCGAAGGTCGGGACTCATCTCGGGGTAGAGCTGCTGACATCGGTCCTCAATGGGCCGGAACTGCGCGACGGACAGGTTGCCGAGGTCCTGCGGACCTGGATCTTTGGCAGGATGTG
>CAXTGN010000957.1:0-304 GCA_964243455.1 uncultured Acidobacteriaceae bacterium | reverse complement strand
CGCACCCGGCGGCAGGAACAGCCGCGCCTCGTCGCGGTTGGTGCCGAGCAGCAGGCGCTTGTTGCGCGTCGAGCCGCCGCGGATGGTGTCGAGGGGTGGTTTCGTGACTAGGAGGCCGTCGATTTCGGCGCGTAGCGGGAAGTGGACGGGTGAGTTGTGGATGAAGCGCTGCTGAGCGGCGAGGATGTCTGCGGCGGGCGCTGTCTTGAGCTGGTCCACGGTGGCGCCGCTGGCAGACCACTCGGTGCAGAAGCTGGTGGCGATTTCGGCCGCGCGAGGCGCGGGCCAGATGCGCTCGGCACCG
>CAXTGN010000956.1:0-2027 GCA_964243455.1 uncultured Acidobacteriaceae bacterium | reverse complement strand
GGCCGGAGACAGGTTGGCGGTCGGGATCATGCGGTTGAGCAACGCGACGGCAAGGGCTGCCTCGCCTCGCTGGTTGGACAATGATTGGGCCCGGAGCTTCGGGCCGATCAGGTGCTTGTATCGTCCGGTGGCGGTCTCGACGAGGCTGCGCCCGCCGCACCGGGTCGCCCTTTGCCACCGCATGCGGCCGCGCTCCGCCATGAGCCGGATGTGCCAGTCCTGCGGGCTCTGTCCAGCAGGACTGTCCGGGC
Organism: uncultured Acidobacteriaceae bacterium; assembly: GCA_964243455.1. GTDB lineage: Bacteria > Acidobacteriota > Terriglobia > Terriglobales > Acidobacteriaceae > Granulicella. The sequence goes on along the minus strand of CAXTGN010000956.1, from coordinate 1,776 downwards.
TCAACTCGGCCGAGGCGTGTGGCGGGATGACCACCTCCAGCGGCGGCCTGTGCTGGCGGACGGAAGCAGCTTAGTAGATGTCGCTGCCGTCGTAGGCGCCGTCCGCCCAGCACGAGATGCACGGAGCTGCCCTAATTGGCACCATGCGGCTGCCGACCAGCGAAGGCCCGACCGCGCTGGGACAGCGTGGTGTGGTGCTTGCGGTCGGATGCGCGAGCGCGTTCGCGCGGACATATGCGCGCAGTCGCCGCCATAACGGCAGGCGGGGACTGACGCCTCACCTCTGGTATGGCACCACCGGTCGGGCACATCCGGATGGTGATCCGCGACGCTAGGCAACTGGCCGCACTCTCGCGGCAGTCACGAAGATATCGGTGGCTCACCGCCGACTGGCTCCGTTCCCCTCGCTTTTAGCTTCCAGTGATTTGGGCGGGGAGACCTGTTCTTATCCCTGAAATATGGGCCTTGCGACCGAGGACGAGTTTCCCTTATTCAGGTAGACTCGTTGACAAACCCGGACGCTACAGGCGGCCGGACTTTCAAGATAAGGCGCTGTCCCGTTCCAGGTGTCTCGGCCAACCAAGTCGTGCCACAGCGGTAACACGTCCCAAGTTCCAGTTGAGGGCCGCTCCTAGAGCATTTCTATCTTACGTAAACTCGTATCTTGAGTTGGCGAGGTAGTTGCGGCATTCGGCGGGACTGAAATGGCTGAGCAGTTGCCCGATGCTGCTCCAGAGCGTGTCTCTGGTGCGTGCCGCGGCACGGCGGAGCAGAGCCTTGAGCTTGGCGAAGGCCTGCTCGATTGGGTTCAGGTCCGGGGAAGTAGGGCGGCAGGTAGAGCAAGCTAGCGCCCATGGTCCTGATCGCATCCTCAACCCCCGCCACCTCGTGAGCATCGAGGTTGTCCATGACGACCACGTCGCCAAGTCGCCGCACAGGCGTGAGGAACTGCTCGACGTAGGCCAGAAAGGCCGGGCCATTCAGCGGACCGTCCAGCACCAGCGGAGCCATCCGGCCCGTGCTACGTAGGCCTGCGACGAAGGTCGTGATGCACCAAAGGCTGTGCGGAGCGGCCTGGATCAGACGCTTGCCGCGCGGTGCCCAACCGTAGCGCCGGATCATGTTCGTGGCGGCTCCGGTTTCGTCCATGAACACGAAGCGTTCTGGGTCCATGAACGGCTGCCAGGACTGCCACAACCTACGACGGGCGGCCACGTCCGGACGGTCCTGCTCGGCCGCCCTCAGGCTGTCTTTTTGTGCGACAGCCCGAGCGAGCCTGCGCAGAGCGTGCGAGATCGTGGCAAGGCAGCTCGCCTCGGGCAGGACGTCGCGATGCGCAACGCCGTAGCTGCGCAGGCCGTCGGTGACGATGCGCCGCGGCTTGTATTGCAGGCTGCGGAACAGGCGCTTGAAGAAGTGCCTGGCGGCGGTCGCATTGCGGCGACCCTGAACCAGGATGTCGAGCACCACGCCATGCTGGTCGACCGCCCACCAGAGGTAGCGCTGCTCACCGTTGATCCGCAGGAACACCTAGCCCAGGTGCCACGAGTCACCCAGCCTCGGCCGCCGCAGTTTGTGAGCCAAGCCCTGGCCAGACTTCCGGCACCAGCGCCGCACGCTCTCGTAGCACGCGACCACGCCTCGCTCGGCGATAAGCAGCTCGACGCCCCCCAAGCTCAGGCTGACGTAGTAAAGCCAGACCGCCTAGCTGATGATCTCGCTCGGGAAGCGGTAGCCGTGAGGCGCGTCAGGTCGCTGGTCCACGCTCGCAGCCTG
>CAXTGN010000955.1:0-2027 GCA_964243455.1 uncultured Acidobacteriaceae bacterium | reverse complement strand
CAGCCATTCTCCTGTCGGCCAATCCTTGCCAAAGCGGGAACGTCCGCTGTTGCATTCGGCCGCTCCGAAGCGGCCGCTCCGCTCCCCACCCAAATCAGACGTTTCGGAGGTTTGATCATCAGCCTGCAACCTAGCTAGGAGAGCCGCCGGCCGTGCATCTTGGACCCGACTGGAACGATGATGGCGGCGGTCAATAGCCGGCCGAGCCTCGTAGCCTTCGCGAGCGGCGAACACCGGATTGACACTAGAGCCGTTGTCCCTCGCTCCGAGTCGGCTGAGGTAGCGCCGGGGCTTTCGATGTGATTCCGTAGTGCCGATCACGGAGGAGCAGTATGGCCGCAGCCCTGTCACTGGATTTGCGCGAGCGGGTCATCGCTGCCATCGAGGCGGGAGCCTCGTGCCGCCAAGCGGCGGAACGTTTCGGCATCGGAGCGGCGAGCGCCATTCGCTGGTACGCCCGCTTTCGGGAAGAGGGCGAGATCGCCGCCAAAGCAGTGGGCGGGGACCGGCATTCGCATCGGGTGGAGGCTCATGCTGCCCTGATCCTGCAGAGCTATAGGGCGCAGCCACAGATCTTTCTGCGCGAAGTGCGCGCGGTTCTTCAAGAGCACGGGGCTGTTGTCAGCCTGAGCGGGCTGTCCCGTTTCTTCCGGCGTCACGGCATCACGCGTAAAAAGGGGCGATCCACGCTAGCGAGCAGAGCCGACCGGATGTGATGGAAGCGCGGGAGGCCTGGTTCGAGGCGCAGCTCGACCTCGATCCCGAGCGGATGGTCTTCATGGACGAGACCGCGGCCGCGACCAACATGGAGCGGCGCTATGGCCGAGCTCCACGCGGGGAACGCTGCCGCATCGGGGTGCCCCATGGACATTACAAGACGACGACCGTCACCGCGGCTTTGCGGGCAAGCGGCCCGTGCGCGATCGCGCTCATGGACGGCGCCATGACGGGCGAACGCTTCCGCGCCTATGTGGCCGACACGCTTGTGCCGACTCTTCAACCCGGAGACACAGTGGTGATGGACAACCTCGCTGCGCACAAGGTGAATGGCGTGCGGGAACTGATGGAAGCCGCAGGCGCGCGCCTGCTCTACCTTCCCGCCTACAGCCCTGATTTTAACCCGATCGAGATGGCCTTTGCCAAGATTAAGGCTCTGCTGCGCACGGCCGCAGCGCGAACTGTCCCCGATCTGTGGGCAGCCATACGCACGGCCTTCACCCGCTTCACGCCCACCGAGTGCCGAAACTATCTCGCAGCCGCAGGCTACGACGCCTATGATCCAACCTGAATGGCAGCAGCTCTAAGTGACATCCCGCGTCCGTTCTGCACCCGCAGTGCAGGTATCCTCGACGAGACGTTGCGCCGAATGGAAAGCTCGTTGCCGGATCAGGGCGCTGAGCCGGATCAAGTCAGGAGCGGGCTCAATGGTGGAGATCCGCGGCTTCATGCGACGACTCGGCCGGTGCGGTCGGCGAAGGTCTTGGGATGCGGACGCCGTTGGGTCGGTTGGGGCAGATCTCTTTTCGCGGTCACATCGGTAGATCATTCCGTCCTCGCGTGGGGCGAGGCCTCCTCCCTCGAGGTCGGCGTGGCGGAGCCGACATAGCGCGTTGTCGCCTTTTCTCTCGGTCTTGGTACAGGACGTCTCCTGGCTCCTTTAATCCCGTCGTCCGTCAGCCGCTTCGACCGGCGTATAGATGACGAGCTTCAATGCCGGGTCGTCATTGGCCTGGAACGTCGCATAGTCGAAGCACAACGGTCCCCTCTCGGGATGGTTCAGCCGTTTCCGGCCCGCCGCAACGGTTCGCACATCGTGCGTCTCCCACCACGTCGAAAACTCCGGGCAGCCCCGTCGCAGGCGGAGTAAAAGGTCGTCAAACGCCGGATCGCCGGCCCAAAGGTCGTGCGTCGCGCGGAACTGGGCCACCATCCGCCGCGCTTCTTCCGCCCACGTCGCCCCGAAAAGAGCCCGGGCGTTCCGGTCGGTCAACACGTAGAGGAGGATGTTGCGGTCTTCCTCGACCACA
>CAXTGN010000954.1:1755-2031 GCA_964243455.1 uncultured Acidobacteriaceae bacterium | reverse complement strand
ATGGTGCCAGTTCTGCGACGCGGTGTGCTGCAGCGGAAGCCTTTGGCAAGTCGTTCAGCGCCAGCGCGGCCTTCATACGAAACTCCTGAATACTCACTTCGTCGGGCAGCATGGCTACTGCCGAATCCATTTTGGAGAGCGCCAACTGCCAGTTACCGCACTGTGCATGCATGCGCGCAAGGCTCAACCAGGCTTCTGCACTCGCATATTTCCTGGCAAATCTCTCCGTAGCGTCGAGGGCATCGTGAGTCCGATTAGCCGCGACGTATCCAGCGA
>CAXTGN010000954.1:1236-1745 GCA_964243455.1 uncultured Acidobacteriaceae bacterium | reverse complement strand
CACGCAGCTTCCCCGATTCTGTGAAGACCGGCTTCCACACGACCCAACCGAATTTCCGTCATACCCAGCTTGCAGTTCACTGCGCGGTCGTACGGGGCAAGCGCATGGGCTTGTTCATAGGCATCGCAAGCTCTGGATAGCTTCCCGAGCTGATAGAAACCGTCCCCCTTCAAGTGGTACTTGAAAACGGGCGCATCCTGCACTGGAATTCGTTCGACAGCATCCAGCAACGGCTCGTACAGGCCCTGCTTGCGGTAAATCATCGAGATCAGCAGCCATGCGCCAGGAGTGGTGCCATCAATGTCCACCGCGCGTTGGAGCAGTTCCAAGGCTTCTTCCGATTTGCCGTGGTCTTCATGAAGAAATGCTGCATAGCGCACCAGCGTGTTGGTATCTCCTGGCATGGCTTCAAGTTTCCTGCGGAGGAGCTCGCAATACAGTGCCCTCTTCTCAGCAGCCCGGCGAGCATCCACAAGGTACCAGCCCAGGTGATGGACGATGAAATTGCC
>CAXTGN010000954.1:0-1226 GCA_964243455.1 uncultured Acidobacteriaceae bacterium | reverse complement strand
ATGATCGATCAACTGGTGATCAATCATTTCGTGGACACAGCCGCGATAAAACACTCGCGGATCTTTACGAAACAGTCGCAGCGCCACGCTGGGAAAGTAGGCAGGAGCATCCGGAGCGTGAGGGTGCTGCTCGCCGGGAGCAAGCGCTACCTGGTCTGACATTGGTGGAAGCGCGGGTGAAAGATAGTTCCGCACATCGATGCGATAGGCATCCATGCCGGGATGCTCGATATGCTTCCGGATGGAAGCAGCTGCTTCGGTAGTCAGTTCCTCGTCTGCGTCGAGAGAAAGCACCCAGTCGGTCTGCAGATGATCGAGGACCGCATTGCGCGCCTGTGCGAAATCGTTGGTCCATTCCACGGCGATGACCTCTGCTCCGCAATCGAGAGCGATGGCGATGGTGTCGTCCGTGGAGCCAGTATCGCCAATCACGATCCTATCGACAGCACCCGCCACGCTCGCGAGACAGCGACGCAGTGTCTGCGCTCCATTTTTCACGATCATGCCAAGGCCAATTGTCTGCATTTCCAGTCCAGGTCCATCCTTAGTCAGCGCATGAGATACCTGCACGTTGGTTGCCCTTTACGCATGAGAACAGCATGAGACCGCCTGACGGAAAGCCCACTACAACTTTCAGAGCAGTACCACTAGAAAGGTTGTTCATGCCTGCCGATAACCAGGCGAGCAGGCGGTCTATCGCCAGGATGGTGACATGGGTCAATACCGTATTGCGATCATCCGACCGGATGGTTACAAACATAGTGATTGTTTTGTTGAGGTGGCGGAAAGTCTGCGCTCTGCGCTTCAATCGCTCGGCCACACTGTTGTGGTGGGCGAGAACACCATCGACACTAAAGCGAGCAACATTGTGCTGGGTGCGCATCTGCTTTCTGAGCAGGAAGTCCTCAGCCTGCCCGCCTCAACAGTCGTCTATAACCTGGAACAACTAGGCAGCGCGGCCCTGCCACCGTGGTACCTGGACCTGGCCTCACGCGTACTCATTTGGGACTACAGTCAACTCAACCTGGAACTCTGGCTGCAAGGGAAATGCATCGAGCAGCCGAGACTGGTGGAGATTGGTTTTGCGCCGGAACTCCGCCGTATTCCCAGCGGGCTCGTGCCGCAGGACATAGATGTTTTGTTTTATGGTTCGCTGACTCCGCGGCGGATCGAGATCCTGCGCGGGATCGAAACCGCCGGTCTCAAATTGCACACTGCTTTCGGCA
>CAXTGN010000953.1:0-2035 GCA_964243455.1 uncultured Acidobacteriaceae bacterium | reverse complement strand
ACCTTGGTAATTCCGTCGCGCCGGATGTAGAGCGCCTCGCGGGGCTGCAAGCTCTCCAGGAGCTCGAGCTGGTGATCCGTGAGGCTGAACAGCCTGCGATAGTGCTCGCGGTTGAATGTGGCATCAGGAAGGAACAGGAAGGACGTGCACGAGTTCACGATGGAGTCGGCGTGCTCGCCGAGGTCCATGGCTGACTGCGCGATCAGCGTCACGCCGCCGAGGTTTTTCCGGACCGTCTTGATGGAAGACAGCGCGGAGTCGAGGAGCTGCTTGTTCTTCATGTTGCTGAACAGCTCTTCGATCACGACATGCTTCGGGACGCCGAGGTTCTTCGGGTCATAGAGCACGTCATCGATCCGGCGAAGGAGCCAGACCATGAGGGGTTCCACCAGGTCTGCGTACTGTTGTGTGACTCCCTGGAAGTCGAAGCACTGGACGCGAGCGAGCGAGAGGCTGTCCTCCACATTGTCGAAGACTGCGGAGTAGAGCCCGTCTCCGATCCACTTCCCCAGAAAGCGCTGCAGATGCGGAGGCAGGTAAAGCTGGCCGAGCCGGCGCAGCTCAGCAGGGAGGTGGTAGAGATCGCGAACAGACTTGAAAACCGCGTCCTCGTCCTCAGGCGAGAGCTCCGCGCCGCCGTTGGTCAGCAGGAGCTTCACAAACGCGTTCAGGAACTGGAGGTTGGCTTCGGTAGGTTCGAGGGCGAACGGATTCAGCCGCGGACCATCCTTCCCTACCCGGTCCACCCGGCCGCCGTAGAGCTCCACCACGGACTCATAGCTGCCGCCGATGTCGAAGATGTAGGTGAAGCCGCCATACTTCTGCTCGCTCGCTACAGCGAGGTTCGAGTGCACGCTTTTCCCTGAGCCGGTCGGCCCGATCATGAGCCCGACACGCACACCGTTGACGTAGGCGTCCTGGAAGAAGGGTGTGCCAGTCCGGGTCTCAAAGATGTTCAGGTATTCGGCATCGAGGTCTTCGGAAAGCGGGTGGCCGAGGTGCGGAGCGAAGATGCTGGACAACCGGGCGTGGTGCTCCTCACCAAGCCACATGCTGAACACCTGGAACTTCCCATTGCCGGGGAACGCCGCATAGAAGGCAGACAGGTTCCCCAGCGTCTCTTCCATGACCTGAGCGCGAGCACCCACGAAGGCGCGATGCACGCTGGGCCCAACGGCTCGGAGCTGCTCCGCCGAGCGAGCCGCGACGAGGAGGGTCAGGGAGTAGTGGCCCTGAGCTTTCTTGTCCAGCGATCGGATCGCGTCGCTGAGATCGTCCACAACGAAGTTCGCTGCCTTGGCGCCGGCCGAGGATTCCAGTGCGCTCTGGTCGCGGCCACTGACCACACGCGAGACGACGCGGATCTTGAAGAAGCTCGTGAACTTCTCCTGCTCATCGATCTCCTTCCGGGCCGTGTTGCTGGTTTTCGGCCTCCAACTCGAGCACAGGACCACATCGGCGTCCAGCTGGAGCAGCTCGGAAAACAGGTCCGGACGGGACGCCTCGGGTGTGGTCTTCAGCGAGAATGCCTGGACAAAGCGCTTCCCTACCCTGAGGTGCTCCGGCTCCCAGCTGATCCCACTCTTCACGATCTGGCGATCAACACCGGTGTCTTTGCGGAGGTGATCCTGCTCGGCCCATTCCTCCAGGTTGAACAGGTAGCTGAAGAACTGGAACGCCTGCTCCTTAACAAGGAGCTTCAAACCCAACGAGTGTCCGAGGTTGGCCTCGAGGATCGTGGCAGCCTTCAGCAGCTGCGCAAGCCGGCGGGACGAGTCGGAAGCCTGTTCCTGTGGCTTCCGTTCAAAGGGGTTCGCCTTCGGCGCTTCGAGCGTGAGGCACCAGTGAAGGTCGATGCGGCGGAAACCGGCAGTCTCGGTGAGGAAGGCGAGGCGGTCGCTGACAAAGGCTTCCGTGACCGTACTGGAATACCGGCTCTGTCGTGATAGATCCAACCCCTGTTTCACCCGGGCGTACTGGTACAGGCAAAAACCCTCGTGCAGACCGCGGAGCGTGCCTTCCACTGTCAGGAGGT
>CAXTGN010000952.1:1198-2036 GCA_964243455.1 uncultured Acidobacteriaceae bacterium | reverse complement strand
GATGAAAGTGCCTCGGGCGCCGACCACCGCTGGCCCCGTCTCCTCCGTTCCATCGCGAATCCGAGCAAGCTGAAATGGGAAGGCGATCCCTACGCCCTCGCCAGCACCCTCACCTTCGACATGGAGCTGAAATCCTCCGTGCTCTCCTGCATCGTGCAGGCCCGAGAGAACGCCCGGCATGTCCGCGAACAGATCTCCACCGAACAGTGGCACCGTCTCAATTCGCTTTACCTTAACGTCACCCGCCCGGAGCACCGCAAACTGCTTCAGGCAGGCTCGCCCGAAACGTCCAGCGAAGCCCCCTCCGCCTTCCTCATCGAAGTCATGGAAGCCGTACATCAATTCCAGGGCATCACCGACTCCACCATGAGTCACGGCGAAGGCTGGCAATTCATCCAACTTGGCCGCTTCCTCGAGCGTGCCGCCGCCACCGCCAAATTGCTTGAGGCCTACCACGAGGACCTTTGGGCACAGCCGGAACACGCCATCGAAAGCAACGAGTACCTCGAGTGGATGGGCCTCCTGCGCAGTGCCACCGCCTTTGAGGCCTACTGCAAGGTCTACACCGCAGACCTCACGCCCGAACGCCTTCTCGAATTCCTTCTCTTCGACGCCGAGTTTCCCCATTCCGTACGCTTTTCTATCGAAGCCGCTGAATGCGCCCTCGGCAAAATCTACGCAAGAAGTGGCTCCAAAGACCCCAAATCGCGCGGAGACCAGCTGCATCGGCTCACCGGTCGCCTCAGCGCCCAGCTCGGCTTCACCAGCGTCGACGATCTGCTGAACGGCAACATCATCGAGTTCCTCCGTTCCATCCAGGGACAGTGTCAGGCCATTC
>CAXTGN010000952.1:0-1121 GCA_964243455.1 uncultured Acidobacteriaceae bacterium | reverse complement strand
AGATGGCGCTTGCAGGCTAAGGGAACGAATCCATGTATTACTCCATCCGCCACCTCACAAAATTCGCCTACGCGAATCCCGTCTCCGAAAGCATCATGGAAGTGCGCATGCATCCGCGCTCCGATGCCAACCAGCGCTGCCTCACGTTTCAGCTTTCGGTCACACCGCGCTGCCGCGCCTTCAGCTACCGCGACCATCTCGCCAATCACGTCCACCACTTCGACATCCCCGGCCAGCACGCGCAACTCGTCATCGTGGCCGAATCCCTAGTCGAAATGCAGCCACACGCGCCCCTTCCCGCCGCCTTACCGCCCAGCGCATGGGAGGAACTCGACGCGATGGTGCACGCCGGGGATTTCTGGCAGATGCTCCTGCCCAGCGAGTTCACCACGCCCACCGCAGAGCTCACCGCCCTCGCCCAGGAACTCGGCCTGCGTCGCCGCGATGACCCCCTAAGCGTGTTGCTCACGCTCAACGAGGGGATCTACAGCACCTTTGACTACAAGCCCAACTCCACCAAGGCCGATTCCCCCATTGCGGAAGCCCTGAAAACCCGCGCTGGCGTCTGCCAGGACTTCGCCCACATTATGACCGCGCTGGTACGCACAGAGCTGCGCATCCCCTGCCGCTACGTCAGCGGCTACCTGTTCCATGGCGATAAGTGGAACGACCGCTCCGACAACACCGCCACCCACGCCTGGGTCGAGTGCCTGCTACCTGACTTCGGCTGGGTTGGCTTCGATCCCACCAACCGCCTCGTCGCCGGCGACCGCCACATCCGCACTGCGATCGGCCGCGACTACGCCGACGTCCCACCCACCCACGGCATGTTCCGCGGCCGCACCCGCAGCGAGCTCACCGTCGCCGTGCGCGTCACGCCCAGCGAAGGCACGCCCTCCTTCGACCGCGAACTACCCGTCCCCGAAGACTGGTCCATCCTCGTCGAAAAAGCCACCGCTGTCGTCGAGCAGGCACCACCGCCCCGCCGCCGCCACCAACAGGCACAGCAACAGCAGTAGCTGAAGAGTTTAGGACCGAAGGTCCGTTCCATAACAGCCTGGGCCGCAAGCCCAGGTGCCGTTCCGTACGCAGCCTGAGGACTGAAGGCCAGACATATGGGC
>CAXTGN010000951.1:0-2036 GCA_964243455.1 uncultured Acidobacteriaceae bacterium | reverse complement strand
CGAGATCGAGGCGTTCCACGGTGGCCTGGTACGCACGGGCAGCTTCAGAGGATTGCTCCGCTGTGGGTCCGGGCGGAAGCGCGCTGTCGTCGGGGAAGGTCTTGCTGTCGAGGGGGTCGTCTGAAGGGGCTGCCGTGTCTGCGTCGGCTGGACTGGTTTGGTCAGGGTAAAGCGTGCCGATGGCGCCGGACTCGGGTAGATCCGCTAACTCGGTGGTTGCCGCGGCAGGTATCTCGGAGACGAGTTGGGGCCCGCCGACGGTTGGAGACGGGCTCTTCGGCTCTTCGGCTGGAAAATCGTGGCGGAGTTCGCCTTCCGAGGTGAATTTGCGACGGTCGTTGACTACAAAGGTCGGGGTGTCTGGCATGGGGGTCTCTCTCGGGGAGGTTGGATGCAGAAAGGAGATCCCGGCGGGATGGCGACGGGAAGCAAAAAGCAGGTTCCCCGTTCGGGGAATGACAAAGAAGAAGGGCGAATGGCCAAGTGAAACGTGGTGGCCGAGTGCTTAGTCCAGGTGGCCGGGCTGGCGGGGGTGTGCGGCGCCGCCCGCGTAGGTGAGTGTAGCGTGCGACTCGAGGAACTCGCGGCGGGCGTAGCCGAGGGCCAGCCAGACGGTGCCTTCGGCGGTGAGAATGGGGGCGGCACTGGTGAGTTCGCCAGCTGGTTTGCCGTTGGCTTCCAGAGGGGCCGGGAAGGTCACGGGTGGGGTGCCTTCGAGGCGGAAGGGTGTGAACTGGCGGTGGACCTGGCCGCGGGAGCGGATGCGCTCGACGATCTCCTGGCCGAGATAGCAGCCCTTGGCGAAGTGGAGCGCGTGGGTCTGGGCGGTTTCCTGGGGGAGGTCTTTGGCGGTATCGGAGTTGCGGATGTCTGTGCCGTAGCGGGGGCGGGCTTCGAGGATGCGAAGTTGTTCGAGGGTTTCGGGGGAGATTTCGGGAATTTGGTGGAAATCGAAGTTCCGGTACAGCTCTTGCAGGACGCTTCGGTCTTGAGCCCAAATCTCAAATATCCGTAAGTTCTGAGCTGGTGGTACGAAGATTACGACTTCGTTTCCCTCAAAGCTTGCTGGAGTCATAGAGCCTGCTGACAAAGGCTCAAGAATTACGAAGTCTTTCCGCACGGTTACCAGCTTCAATAGCAGTTCAGAGCTTTCGGGTCCGAGGAACATCGTTCCGACCGGGGACTCGGTTAGTGCTGTGTCGCCGAGACGCAGCCCCTGTATGAGCTCGACGTCATCCATGATGATGAACCTGTCGAGAAGCTGCTGGACGTTGTCCAGTTGTGACTGGTAAGTTGCGAGCGCGTAGGCCGGTTCTGGCGCGAACGGCTCGCGGTAGATGGTGCAGTCGCCCATGATGCGGCCCTGGGCGTTGAGGAGGAAATTGTAGTTGCCTTCGCCGGGATTGAGGACTTGGATCGAGTTGGTGACCATGCCGTTCAGCCAGCGGGTGGCGTCGGGGCCGGTGATGCGCAGGAAGGCGCGATCGGTGAGGGGAGCGAAGGCGGCGCCCGTGAGGACGGATTGGAGATCGCCGGTGAGTTCTGCGGGCATACATGGTTGATTGCGGGGATGGGTTGGCGGATGCATGAAGCTTGACCGGACCTACCTCAGCGACTGAAGCCGCTTGCTACCCCGGAGGTTTGTTGGCAGGGCTGAAGCCGTGCCCTTCCGGGTTGGTTGAGGGACTGCTGTCGGGGCTGGCTCCCTGCTTTGGCCCTCGCGTGGCGAATACAGGGGTCTCTCCGCCACGCGAACGGTAAAATTGTTCGTTTCGGTCGAGATGAGGAGTCGTGTGAGGTGGCGTGAGACGGGGTTGGGTGAGAGGACTGCTTTTTACTGCAGTGCGAAAAAGGTGGCGGGGCGCGGGAGGTGAGAGGGGCATCAAGGCGCGGGGTGCCTGGGAAAGCTGAGTACACTGGGTAACAGGTGTTTCGGAGGTTTCGTGCGGCTTGGAGCAGGGGTGTTGGCGGGTGTGTTGCTGTGCGGTCTGGGCAGTGGAGCGGGGGCGCAGACGACCTTACCGGAGAAGCCGTTG
>CAXTGN010000950.1:1156-2037 GCA_964243455.1 uncultured Acidobacteriaceae bacterium | reverse complement strand
CATTCTTCGGCAGCTGCTGCGAGAGCGTGAAAGAATAAGTTTCGGTTAGCGGCTCCTGAGTGTCGGTGGAGCTTAACGCGCTCACTGAGCTGAGGGCCGAGCCCGCAGATGCGTTCAAAGGAAGGTTGTAATCGTTGCTGACGGCCTTGAGCGTGATGTCAGGACCTCCTCCGACTTCACTGCTCTGCACGCCCTGAGCACTCGCGAAGGCATTGGAAACATCATTCCAGTTGTCATGCGCGCGGTACATGCCGAAGCCGCCACGAATGATCGTTTTCCCGTCACCGGAGGCATTGAATGAAAATCCGCCGCGGGGCTCGAAAAAGACCGCTCGACCGGGCGCGCCGGAGTTGGGAATTTTGGAGTTGATAGCGTGCCACTGCAGACCGGGCTCCGCGAGCGCTGTATTGGTGTATTGCGAGGGATCGAAGATCGCAGCCCCGATACCGTGCGCATCCTGCCACTCCCCTAGGTGCTCCAAACGTATGCCCAACTCTAGTTGCAGGCGCTTGGTGACCTTCCAAGTGTCGGTGGCATATCCATCGATATTCCAGAAATAGAGGTCTTGAGCCGGAGTGAAGTTGACTCCCTGAAAAGTTTGAACGGCACCCTCCTCGAAGTTCGCTAACCAGTTGCCGGAAGTAGTGAAGGTCGATTGGTCGGGGTTGGTGAAGGTGGTACCTGCAGCGGGAAAATAATACAGTGAAAAGAAGCCGTTGGTGCAGGCGGTGCAGGAACCTGCGGGTAAGGGGAGGTTTGGCTGTACCTGATTGTTCTCAATGCGCTGGATGAACGTGCCGATCTTGATCGTATGACTGCGAATCACCTCTGTATAGTTATCGCCCACTGAGGGGGTGAACTTATGTGCGTAAATGCCGCGT
>CAXTGN010000950.1:0-1146 GCA_964243455.1 uncultured Acidobacteriaceae bacterium | reverse complement strand
GCAAACCGTCGTATCCGTAATCGCCTACTTGCGGTAGCGCCTTGGTTCCGTTGGCGTAGATGCCGTGGTAGGGATAGTTGGCCTCTTGGGCGGCCACGTTGCCGCTGCCGAAGCTGTCGTTGAGGTAAGTAAGGTCCGCGAAGACTTCGTTCGTACGCGAAGCTCCGAAGGTTGAGGTCAGGTCGAAGCTCGCGGTTTCCGAATTGATTTGTTCCAGGATGCCGCCTGGTGTGTTCACACCGCCCATATCGACCCCTGAGCCGCCACCAGGGGCATAGTAGAGGCTCTGCGGGCGAGCATCACGACCGTGTTCGACGTTGTAGACACCGAAGATGTGATTGTTCGGGGTAAGCGCAATATCGGTACGACCGCGCACCTGCCATAGGTCGTTATCGACAAGATCTTCGCCATGGAAGTTGTAGCCGCTTGTATTGGCTTCATTCGGCAACGGCAGGGAGTTCAAGATCGCCTGGGAGCCGGGGTCGAGAAAGGCCGCAATGTTTCCATTGTTCAATGGCGTCCCATCGGAGGCGATGGTTGGCTGGGGAGCGATATTGGTGTAATTGCCGGTGCAGGTCGTCACGGTCGCACAGTTGTAAGAGCTCCCGAGATACTGCTGCAGCGCCGCTGCACTGAAGTCTCCCGCCCGCATCGCCGCTGTCGGCACGAGCGCGTTGTAAACAGCCTGGCTTGCACTACCGTAGGCGAAGACGTTGCGCTGTGCGTAATCCTCGCCACCGATGAAGAATGTCACGCGATTGGAACGGTTGATGTTGGTGCCAGGGATGCGGAACGGGCCGCTTATGGTGCCGCCGGGATAGATCTCGCGATCAGCGGGCTTGCTGAGACCCGGGCCTGCCGTAAGCGGATCTTGCGAGTTGAGCTGGTTCGTGCGGCCATACACATAGAGCGACCCATGAAAATGATCGCCACCCGATTTGCCTACGGCGTTGATGACGACGGGACCGTTCGCGATGTCCGCACCGAAATTCGATGTCTGGACTTTGACCTCTTCGGTCATGTCATAGTTGACGTTCTGCACGGCAGAGCCGTAGTTGCCAGGATCAGTAAGATTGGCGCCGTCCGAAAGTAGCGCGACGCCATTGGTGGGGCTTCCATTGGCGGAGTACTGGCCAAGCGCGCCAG
>CAXTGN010000949.1:524-2039 GCA_964243455.1 uncultured Acidobacteriaceae bacterium | reverse complement strand
TTCTACCGCGGCTGAGGTGCATAATCATGCGCCGCATAGCTGCATAATCATTAGCATTGACGCGGCTTTCCGGGCCTGCCATGATCCTTGCACACGGGAAAGGAAGCCGCCCTCATGCCGTTCGCAACGGAGCGCAGACTCGTACCCCTAAGTACCCCAGAGACGCTACGCCCCGCGCTGTTGATGTGCGCGCCCAGCCTGTACACGGTCGACTACGTCATCAATCCCTGGATGCAGGGCAACGTCGGCGCCTGCTCGCAGGCCCGCGCCATGGCGCAATGGCACCGCCTGCATGAGGCCCTCACCCGCATCGCGCAGGTCCACCTGATCGAGCCGGCCCCGGGCTCGCCGGATATGGTCTTCACCGCAAACGCGGGGCTCGCACGCGACGGCGTCGTCGCCATCAGCAGCTTTCTGCACCCCGAGCGGCAGGGCGAAGAACCGCACTTCCGCCACTGGTTCGCCGAGGCGGGCTACCAGGTCGTCGACCTCCCACGGGATACACCCTTCGAAGGCGAAGGCGACGCGCTGTTCTCCGTTGACGGAAGCCGCTTGTGGGTAGGCCACGGCACCCGCACCGCCCACGGCAGCCACGGCGTGCTCTCCACGTTATGGGATACCGAAGTCAGCAGCCTCCATCTCGTTGACCCACGCTTTTACCACCTCGATACCTGCTTCGCGCCCCTCGCCGACGGCTCGCTTCTCTACTTCCCCGCCGCGTTCGACGCTGCCTCGAACAACCAGATCGAGGCCTTCTACGCCCCCGGGCAGCGCCTCGCGGTTGACGAGGCAGATGCCCTGCGCTTCGCCTGCAACGCCGTAAACCTAGGCCACACAATCGTCTTGAACCACATCAGCGAAGGCCTCACCCGCACGCTCACAGACCGCGGCTTTCACACAGTGCAGCTACCGCTCGATGAGTTCCTGAAAGCTGGCGGCGCCGCCAAGTGCCTCGTCATGAAGCTCTCGCCCGAACTGCACGCGGCACACGCCCTCGTCTCTCCGCAACACACACGCACCGAAATCCACGCCGCCTAGGAGCCCACCATGCCTGCTCTCGATCAGCTCTCCACCACGCAGGAGATGATCGCGCTTGAAGACCAGTACGGCGCGCACAACTACCACCCGCTTGACGTCGTCATCGAACGCGCGGAAGGCGCCTGGATGTGGGACGTGGACGGCAAGGCCTACCTCGATCTGCTCAGCGCTTACTCCGCCGTCAACCAGGGCCACTGCCACCCCGTCATCGTGCACGCGGTCACCGAGCAGCTGAAGAAGGTCACGCTGACCTCGCGCGCCTTCCGCAACGACCAGCTCCCTCTGCTGCTGCGCGATCTCCACGAGCTCACCGGCTTCGACCTCGCTCTGCCTATGAACTCCGGCGCCGAAGCTGTCGAGACCGCCCTGAAGTGCGCCCGCAAATGGGGAGAAACCGTCAAAGGCATCGCCCCGGATCAGACCGAGATCATCACCTGCGCGGGCAACTTCCACGGCCGCACCATCGCCGTCGTCAGC
>CAXTGN010000949.1:0-514 GCA_964243455.1 uncultured Acidobacteriaceae bacterium | reverse complement strand
GCTTCTCCACCGACCCGCAGTACCGCTCCGGCTTCGGCCCTTTCGCCCCCGGCTTCCGTTGCGTTCCCTTCGCCGACCCCGAAGCCCTCCGCGCCGCCATCACGCCCAACACCTGCGCCTTCCTCGTCGAGCCCATCCAGGGCGAAGCCGGCATCATCGTCCCGCCCGACGGCTACCTGCGCGAGGTCGAAGCGATCTGCCGCGAGAACAACGTGCTGTTCATCTGCGACGAAATCCAGTCCGGTTTAGGCCGCACCGGCAAGCTCTTCGCGCACATGCACGATGGCGTCGAACCGGACATGATGATCGTCGGCAAGGCCCTTTCGGGCGGTTTCTACCCAGTCTCAGCCGTGCTCTCGCGCCAGGAGGTTCTCGGCGTTTTCCGTCCAGGGGATCACGGCAGCACGTTCGGTGGAAATCCCCTGGCCTGCGCTGTCGCCCGCGCCGCAATCCGCGTCTTGGTTGACGAGAAACTCTCTGAGCGCTCCGCCGAACTCGGCACGGCAGCCCTCGA
>CAXTGN010000948.1:666-2040 GCA_964243455.1 uncultured Acidobacteriaceae bacterium | reverse complement strand
ATCGCGAGATTCATGATCTTCCAGACAAGGCTTGAGTTCTGGGATTGGCCGTTCAATTGAGATTGAAGACCAGCCGTTTCGCCGTACGTGTTCTGCACGGTGCTGTGCAGTAACGCGTTCTCTGCCGTACCCCAGATCTGCTTTGTGTTGAAATACTTGAGGTTGTTGACGATGGTGTTGTACGTCGTGACGGTCTGCTTATAGATATTCAGCGATGTCTCGGCCATTTGAACGTCCTGGCTGAGTGTCTGAATGAGGGTTAGGTTCTGCTGGGAACCTTGCGAAATTTGCGTGGCCTGAGACGCGAGTCCCTTCTCTTCGTTGACGATCTGCTGAATTGCGTGAGCCGATTGGGTTGGGTCGAAGGTGATGCCGCCGAACTGCGCGTGAGCTGGGACCGCCATTGCGAACGCGGCGATTCCGCTAACGAGAGTGAGACTGCGGGCTGCGGTGAGCTTCTTCATGGATGGAAACTCCTAAAGCGTCGGGTTGACGCGATGATCTGCGTAGGAGGGGATGAGGATGTCTTTGCCGATGTAGACCCGCGCTCTCGAACCTTCCTTGAGCGTGATGATCGGCAGCCGATTGAGGAAGTGATTGAGTACCTGTTCGCCCTCCTGGCTGGTTTGCGAGGAGATGCCGTTGCGGATCTGGCTATCGGTTGTTAGAACGCTTCCGTTGTTGCCGATCTGCGCGAGTCCTCCCAGGCCCCCGATCGCGGCGGCAGCGGCGAACGCTTGCAGATAGCCGTGGTCTACCTTGGTGGCAAGGCCGGTGGTCCCGATCTGATCGAGGCCCGCGTACTTGTCGATGTCGATGGAGAACCCATCTGGGCAAACGGCGCGGTGGAAAACAACTGCCAGTTTGTGTTGCTGCTGGTTCCCTACTGCCGTGACGGAGCCGATAAGCCGGGTTCCTTGGGGCAGGAGCAGGTTTTGCCGGTCGTGCGAGTAGTAGTCCGTGGTGAGCATGAGCAGGACTGGTCCTGCCATGCCACCGTCTACGTGGTTGGTGACTACACCTTCAAGAACGGTGCCCTCGAAGACGCGGTAGAGCTTGCCGCCGTACTCATCGAAGTTGTACGCCGCCATCGCGTTCGTTTCTTTCTTTTCGCTCGGCCTGGAACCTTCCGGCGCAGCCGGCGACTCGCCGCCCCCTACGATCTGATTGGCTACAACGGTGGGCGCGGTGGAACCCGGTATCTGGCTCGTCGGTACTTGGCCTGCCGGTGTCGCCTCGTGGGTCTGGAAGTCAACGGCTACGGTGTCGCTGTTGAGGGCATCCACTCGGTGCTTCTCACGGTCTGCCGCCTTCTGCTTGGCTTGGGCGTGCGCTTCTGACTGGCCGGATGTCTGCCTGGGAGCATTCGAGCTG
>CAXTGN010000948.1:0-656 GCA_964243455.1 uncultured Acidobacteriaceae bacterium | reverse complement strand
TCGCGGCGCTCTGGGCTGGGGTCATGGGCGCGGTGCCGTCCGCTTCAGGCGGTGGGATAGGTTGTCCCATGGCCTGTTCTTGCGCCCGCATTCCCTGTTCCTGCGCGTTCATTGCTGCCATTGCCTGTTGGAGCTGGGCGTGCTCGGCATCACTCTTCTGGAGCAATGCCTGCTGTTTCTGGAAGTTGCTTACCTGCTGCGTGTCGGCGGTGGACGGGCGAGCGGGCAGAGTGCTCTTAGCAGCTTCCTGCTTGTGGCCGCTGCCGGTGATGACGTTGTATGCGGTCGAAACCCCAATCAGGGCGACCGCTCCGGTCAAGGCAAGAACGATGGGCAGTGTCTTGCCGATAGGCGGCTTGGTGGATGGTGCTACCGGGACGGTTCCCATTAGTTGTTCTCCTGGCGGTGAAACTCGACCTTGGACTTGCCGATGGCGACGTAGCCGTTCTGGAGGAGCTTGGGGACGGTGTAGAGGCCGTTTGCAAACTCGAAGTTGATAAGCGAGCCCTTCTTGTCCTTCAGCTCGTAGACCACCGGGGGCTCTTCAAACTTGCCCTGGATGTAGGTGAACTTCCCGTCATCCCAGATTTGCCGCACACCCAACGCTCGGGCCTTGGACTGATCCCAGCTGTAGTCAAAGTGCAGGTTGCTGGGAT
>CAXTGN010000947.1:1550-2041 GCA_964243455.1 uncultured Acidobacteriaceae bacterium | reverse complement strand
GTTCAATTTCACGCTGGCCAATATTGGATCTGCGGGGAATATTCGGCGAGCGGAGCGGCTGTTTTAAAGGCTGCCCAGCTAAGGCGTGAGGACGGTAAGCCCCGGGATACGTTCGAAGTGGCGAACGTTGGATGTGAGCACATCGAAACCAAGGATGAGAGCAGTTGCGCCGATCACCAGGTCTTGAAAGGGAAGCACATTCCCGAGATCAGCCTGTTCGCCTTGAACGCGGCCCACCATTCTGGCGATTTCCGTCGTTAGCGGATAAATCGGCAGATCACCGCAAGCCTGTCGACGAGATCTTGGCGCTTCCCTCTCTGATGGGTGATCCGTGTCCGGTACACGCCGTGGGTCAGCTCGGCAACTGTTACTACGGACAGCGCCAGTTCTGTTTGAGGGTACTTGACGCGGAGATGCGTAAGAAGTTCAAGATCGGAGTGTCCGCGCCGCTCAGCAGCGATGATCACGCTGGAGGTCGAGGACTAGTCCCA
>CAXTGN010000947.1:0-1540 GCA_964243455.1 uncultured Acidobacteriaceae bacterium | reverse complement strand
CGCGAAGGACGGGTCAAGGATGGCTTCACCGCTTACCGACTCCTGCCGGTGCGCGATGGCAATGCACTCCGAGATGCTTCTGGGGCGGGGCCAGATGGCCGGGCGCAGCACCGCGATGGGGGACGTTTCTGCGCCGATGACCACCTCTTCGCCCGCCCGCACACGGGAAAGAAGGCCTGCGAAGTCGCGCACCGCTTCAGCCTCGGTGACGTGAATGGACATGGCACGAGTCTGATGCCGGTCCGCAGCGAATCCCAGAGCCCTGGCTCACGTTCTCTTGCTGCGATAATCAAACTACTGTGCTTTTCGCTCGTTTGGCCTCGATTCCCCTGCTTACCGCCGTCCTCCTGACGTTTGGTTGCCATGCGCAACAGCCGTCTCCTTCGAGCCTTGCGGCCAATGCCATGGCGGCCTCCTCCGGGTCGCCGCTCTCCGCGGACCTGCAGCGCCGGGTGGAGGTGATGCTGCGGCAAAGGGCGAACCTCCCGCCTGAGACGACGGTGATGGTCGGCGGGCTCACGCCGTCGGATTTTCCGGGCTTCGACACGCTGACCGTGACGGTCTCGAACGAGGGCCGGACATCGAAGCCAATCACGTTCTTGCTGTCGCGCGACCACAAGACGCTGGCGCAGATCACAAAGTTCGACATTTCGGCGGATCCCAAGGCGCTGGTCTCGGCAGACGGGCGGCCGTTTCGCGGGGGCCCGGCGACAGCGCCGGTCACGATTGTAGGATTCGATGACCTCGAGTGTCCGTACTGCGGCAAGCTGCACACGGAGATCTTTCCGGCGCTGACCCAGCGCTATGGCGAGAAGGTCCGCTTCGTCTACAAGGACTTTCCTCTGGACGAGATTCATCCCTGGGCGATGAGGGCGGCGGTGGATACCAATTGCCTGGGAACGCTGTCGAACGATGGCTACTGGTCCGAGGTGGACTACATCCACGCACATGCCGGCGAGGCCGGTGCCGACCCCAAGGACGCGAAAGCGGAGAAGACGCTGCCGCGTGCGACCGAACAGCTGGACAAGCTGACCCGCGAGCAGGGAGAGTTCCGCAAGATCGATATGACGAAGCTGAATGCCTGCCTTACCAAGCAGGACTCCGCCACGATCACGGCTTCACATGATGTGGGCACAAAGCTGGGTGTGAACTCCACGCCCACGCTGTACATCAACGGCGACAAGATCGACGGCGCGGTTTCGCTGGGGTTCCTGTACGGCATCATCGACCAGGCGCTGCGAGTGGCGGGCGTGCAGCCCCCGCCGGCGTATGTAGCACCCAAGCCAGCCGCCCCTGCACCGGGAGCGAGCACCCCCGGATCGCCTGCGGGCAGGTAACTCACGCCAAGCTCCACCGACGCGCCGATGCAACATTTAGGATGGGCGTACTCCCATGCGCCGCTCTGCCCAGGTTGCTGCTCCCCTTCTTGCGTCGGCTGCTGTTGCCGTGTTGTCGGGCTGCCACTCCGGACCGGAGATGCAGCGGTGTGTCGATGCGCAGAGCCGTGTGGCCGATCCGGCCTTGGGCAGGACGGGCGGCG
>CAXTGN010000946.1:0-2042 GCA_964243455.1 uncultured Acidobacteriaceae bacterium | reverse complement strand
CATCCGGCCAGGCCTTCTTTCAGAGGATAGGCCGTGGGACCAACTTGGTCGCATGCATCACAGTATGGCCCCGGAGTATGGATCTTTCCGCCTTCTCTGATTTGCATGTCTCAAGTGTATTGTGGAGCGAGGCCATCTACAAATATTGTTCTTTTGTCATCAAGCGGGCCGTATTAGCTCACCCATGTGACCGCAGTAGGAATTGCGCCTCCCTAGTTGACGGCCATCTGTTCTTAGTGGGGGCTATTTCAAGACGCAAAACGGTTCAACCTTCCTTACAATGCGTGCAAGTCATATGAGCTCTCTGATGTTGAACGATATAGACGGGGTAGAGCTGGTACGCAGTGGTTTTGTACATTGGAGAGACCTGACCCTACCTGGCTCGTAACATCGCTGGTACGACGTTGCTGGCAGCAGGATTTGTCGTCACGGAGCGGTGGAGCTGACCTGCTATGGATGTACAATCAACAGCACGCTGACATACTAGGCTTGCACTTTCCTGGATGTTGCCAACTTCGTTTGAAGCGAAGGGCAATTCTCGATAGCTCGCATCCTGGGCGAAACGGATCGAAAGAGGATTTCCGATGATCGGTTTGCCGGAAATGGGAACAAATGGCCGGGAGAGTGCTGCCCTTTTGCTCTGTTCCAGATGGAGGACCAGGAAGTACGGATTGCCGGCGAGGAATTGGGCTCGGTATACGACATGATCAGGAAAATACCCAACCTTCCTCCAGTTTTCCATAAGGTGATATTGGGTCACTTCCAGACGCGGCGAGACAGGATTAATGCTGTTCGGCCAATCGAGCATGTACATGTATTTGACTGGTGACGCGGCCTGAGTTGCCATCAACTCCGTAAACGTGAACGCATCCTCGCAGAGGATGGGTACTCCAGTAGGCATCAGCTGCGTGAGCTTGGCGGTATAGTCATAGCGCTGAGACAGATGCAGAGGCAGGTAGAAGAAGTCGTACTGCATCGCCATAAGGACAAGGAGCACACAGGCGACTATCTTGAAGATCTGAGTGCCTCTACCAACGTTTTCTCGGCTGCCGACGCGATCAAGGCAAGAAAGAAGCTCTGCTGTAAAAAACAGCACGCCGATTTCCATAGGAGCTAAATAGCGCCCGTTAAATAGAGGAGGAGCAACAAACCCTTCGGCGAAGAAGATGAATGGAACCAGGAAGAACGCGCCAATCACTGCTATTACCTGGCTGCGCCCGGCCACCTCTTGAGAAGTAGTATTCAACCAAGCACGGTTCCTCGTGCCAATAATGAGAATTGCCGTAAGCAGCAGGAGAAGAATGAACGCAGTGCGAAGGCCGTATCCGCTGTAAGCGAGCAGGAATGCCTTGATGTCGGGTTGAGAGGTCCAGAAGAAAGGTTTTCCCACTGCTGCAGACGCTGCGATGGATTCACGGCTCAACAGCAACCAGGCCCAGCTTGCGGCTACCGCAGCGTATAAGGAAATTCGTCTGCTTCCTTTCACAGTGTCCAATGCAATCCAGCAAACCAGCAGAGAACCACTGTAGACGATGCCTAGAATGTGACTGGTGACGAGTGCCGAATTTGCCACAAACGCAGTGGTTAACAACCAGCGACCCGGGTGCCGTTTTCCTGATAAAAGCCAGATGTACACCACTGCGGCGCACGACGCCATGAATAATCCATAGAAACGTCCCTCTGCCATGTGCGGGATCAATTCCGGACTGAGAAACCACGTGGCCATAGCCGCAACGGCAACAATGCGGGCAGGATAAAACCTACGTGCGCTAAGCCACACAAAAGTAAAAGCAATCGTGAAGCAGGTTGCGCTATACAGTCGAAATGATTGCGCCGAGGGATGGAATATCCAAAACCAGAAGCGCCCAGAGAGGTAGAAGAGGAATCCACCACCATCAGCGCCATGCTTCCAACTCGATATCATGTGACGCCAGGAAGGATCTCGCAGGAGCATCCATCCAAGAAGTTCGTCCTCCCAAAATATGCGTTTGTGCCCCAGTCGCATGGATATAGCGAATGTCAGACACCCGGCCAGCGATAAA
>CAXTGN010000945.1:0-2043 GCA_964243455.1 uncultured Acidobacteriaceae bacterium | reverse complement strand
CGATCCTCCTCCCCAATTTTCGGCAATTCTCGAATTTGCAGGATGTGGCGCTTCAATCATCCTTTGCCGGCCTCTCGGCGGCAGGAATGACCCTGCTCATCATCGGCGGGATGATCGATCTCTCGGTCGCCGGCATCATCGCGCTGACGGCCGTGACAATCGCGAACTTGCTTCCTCACGTGCCGCTCGGCGTAGCGGTCGTGCTGGCGCTCGGCGTCGGTGCCCTCCTCGGCCTCGTCAACGGCCTCATCGTCACCAAGCTCAGGTTCCCGCCCTTCATTGCGACCTATGCGATGCTGAACGTGTATCTCGCCGCGGCATTCATCTGGACCCATGCCTCGACGATGGCGCTCACGAGCGATTCGTTCCTTGCTTTCACCTCCTCCGAAATACTTGGCGTGCCGCTGATGTTCATCGTCATGCTCCTCGGTGCCCTGGGCTGCTCCCTCCTCCTGCATCAGACGCGGTTCGGCCGCGACCTGCGTGCGATCGGCAGCAGCGAAGTCGCCAGCCGGATGGCCGGGCTGGCCGTCGACCGTACCCGGATCGCCGCCTTCGTCGTGTTCGGGCTGCTCACCTCTGCGGCAGGCATCGGCCTCGCCTCCCTGCTCTCCTCGGCGTCGGCCAACATGTCGATTGGCTACGAACTCAACGTCGTCGCCGTTGCGGTCGTAGGTGGCACGAGCCTGTTCGGCGGAAGCGGAACGCTGCTCGGCACGGTCACCGGCGCAGTACTCTTCGCCGCCTTGGACAACGCGCTCAACCTTCTGAACGTGTCGTCATACTGGCAGTACGTCGTCGCAGGAGTCGTTTTGGCCGTGGCGCTCGTCGCCGCGAGCCGCCGCGAGCTGGTGAGCACGCGCGGCAGGAAGTGAAGCGGCGGCTTGCCAGGCGACCAGTCGGGCGGCCTCCGAGGACGTCATGTCAGGTGCTTTCGCCTCGGGCCGAAAGCAAGCCGGAACCAGAAGTGAAGGAGAGACAAGGGTGGGAATGCGGCAAGAAATCGAGCAGCTAATCGCGGGCGAGGGCGGCGTGCTCCGCCTTGACCCCGCCCTCGTCGCTCGCGACTGGCTGCCGCCGGGTCGGCGGCTCGGACTGGAGCACCAGGAGTACGATCTTGGCGAGCGCGGGTTCGTGTGTGAGCGCTGGCTCGCCTCCACGACTCACGCGGACAACGTCAAGGGACCCGACGACGAAGGCATCAGCTACATCCGGGCGGCGGACGGAAGAAGGATCAACCTTGCCAAGGCGATCGAGGCGGCCCCTGACCTCATCATGGGTGCCGACTACGCGTCGACGCATGAGGGCCTTGGGCGACTGGCCAAAATCTTCGATTTCGGCGCACGCATTCCCTACCACATCCATCCTCCGGCCGATCAGGCCGCGCTGGTGGGCCGACGCTCGAAGGACGAGGCCTACTATTTTCCGCCCGACGTCGACATGGGCGGCCACCCGGAAACGTATTTCGGCGTCCACCCCTACATCGCACGCGGTCCGCGTGACGACGTGCTCCTTCCCTACCTGCAGCGGTGGAACGACGATGCGATCCTGCAGCACGCGTTCGCTTACAAGCAGCTCGCCGAGGAAGGGTTCTATATAGAATCCGGCATCCTGCACGCACCGGGCACGGCGCTCACCATCGAGCTGCAGGAAGACTCCGATACCCTCGCGATGTTGCAGGCGTTGAACGCGGGGACGATCATCAGCAAGAACCTCCTGTTCAAGGATGTCGGCGATGCGGACCGGGCGGCCTTCGGGGAGCGCGCGGTGCTTCGCTGGATCGACTGGGACGCCAACGGAGACCCCGACTTCTACGAGCATCGGGTGGTCCGCCCGATCCCGTCATTGCAGGCCGAGGGCGTCGAGGAGGCCTGGATTTTCTGCGGAACTCGTAAATTCAGCGGCAAACGGTTGCGTGTCGCCCCAGGGGCGCAAATGACTTCGATCGAGCGCGGCGTCTACAATCTCCTGGTTTGGCGGGGCGAGGCGACAGTCGCCGGCGTCAGCGTGCGCGGCGGACGGCCGGGCGACGACGAGCTGCTT
>CAXTGN010000944.1:1820-2044 GCA_964243455.1 uncultured Acidobacteriaceae bacterium | reverse complement strand
CCCCATCAACGTCTTCTCGTCCATACAAACCGCCGCCGGATCGAACGGCGCCGTTCCATGCTGCGTGCTGGCAAACAGCATCACGCGCCCACCCGGCCGGATCGCTTCCATCGCTTGCCGGATGAGTGCGTCCGCGCCCACAGCCACCAGAGCCACATCGGCGCCACGCCCGTCCGTCACGGCCCTGCACGCCGCCACCACGTCGCCCCGCGCATCCAGCGGTT
>CAXTGN010000944.1:0-1810 GCA_964243455.1 uncultured Acidobacteriaceae bacterium | reverse complement strand
TAGCCCGAACTGTGCGGCAACAGCATGCCGCTCCGGATACATATCCGAGGTCAGCACCGTAGCTCCGCTCTGCCGGGCCAGCGCTGCCAGCAAGATGCCGATGCTCCCCTGCCCGATGACCAGCACCGTCTCATCCGGCTCGAGATTCAGCAACCGTATCGCCTTGTAGCAGGTGTTCACCGGCTCGATCCACGCCGCCTGCTCGAACGGAATGTCTTCCGGCACGTGGATCAGCCCGGCAGGCGTGACGCCGTCGCCCACGATCCAGTTCATCACCCGGATGTACTGCGCAAACCCGCCACCAGCAGCCGCGCCCACACCCGCGGTCGTGCCGACCTTTTTGTACTGCTCGCATTGTGCAAACGTCTGCTTCCGGCAGTAAAAGCACTTCCCGCAGGGGATGTGGTGAAACGCCATCACACGGTCACCCACGGCGAACCCGCACACGCCCTCACCGACACGAGCCACGGTGCCTGCCATCTCATGGCCGAACACACGGGGCGCGGAGTGCGACCCGGTGTGGATCTTCTTCAGGTCCGTCCTACAGATCCCGTAGATTTCGATGCGCACGAGCACCTCACCGAGACCGATCTCCGGAACATCCACCGTTTCGGGAACAACTTCATCCGGCGCGCGGTACACCGCAGCGCGCATCGTGCTCGGAACATCCTCAACCATAACCACTAACTAGTTTAGGCGATTACGACCGCCCGACAAGCCAGACGCCTGCCACCAGAAGCCCGCACCCAATCAGTCGCCCCACGCTGGCCGGGTGCTGCTTCAGGCCCAGCAGACCGAAGTGGTCCAGGGAAACCGATACGACCAGCGACGCCGTCAGGCTCAGGCTGGTGAAGATGCCCGACCCCAGCTTCTGCACCAGCGTCAACCCAGCCATGGTCGACAGGATGCTGATCGCACCACCCAGCCACGCCCACCAGCTCACCCCCGACACCTGCCCCAGGGGCACCGGTTGACGCACAAAAAGCTGGATGAGCAGCATGCCGACCAGACCGGTGGCATAGGTCACAATGCCCGCCCACACAGGCTGATGCAGCTGTTTGTTCAACTGACCGTTCGTGGCGGACTGGAACGGATTGGCCGCCCCGGCAACCAAAGACACTAGGAACGCAAACCAGGCCAAGCCCTCACCCCAAAACGGTCAATCGGATCTGCCGCCTCTGGTTGGACGCACAAGTGAGGTGGAAGAGACGCTGCCGTGTCAGCTGGCGCCCAGCTTTGCGAACTGGCCTGTGCCGTTCGTGTAGGCCCAGTCCTTATGCTCCAGGAACTCGCCCACTCTTGCCGCCAGAGCAGCCGAGGCCAACTTGCTCCCTTTGGCGAGAGCTGCAATGCCTGGCCACGATCGTGGGTGAGCCAGCAGGTGCAGCACGAACCGCGGCAGTTGAAGCTGACCCTCGTCATCCACAAACCGATCGATGTCGGGCAGTGCCGCGTCCGCCCCGTCAGAAACTGCCTTAAAGCAGCACATCGGCAGGCCACGCATTGCCGCCAGGCGAGCCACAGTGGCTGCTTCCATGTCGACCAGGACAGCACGGTAGCTGGTTGCCAGCCGGGCCTTTTCCGCCGCGTCCGCCGTTCGAACAACAGAGGCGATTCTCAGCTTCCTCTTTGACTCGCCTAGCGGAAACCGTTCTCCCGTTTGCACGTCAATGATCTCGGTCAGGCTACTGACCTCGCCCAGCGCGGAAGCGGCTCCGGTTGCGCCTGCCAGACCGAGGCTGATGACCAGATCAAGGGGTCCTGCCGCTTCCGCGGCCGCGAAGGCGCGCGTGGCAGCGTTGGCTCCTAT
>CAXTGN010000943.1:0-2045 GCA_964243455.1 uncultured Acidobacteriaceae bacterium | reverse complement strand
GCGCTATCCCCCGCTTGCCCCCGAAGCAATGGCCCCCGAGCAGAAGGCCATGTACGACAGCATCATGGCTGGCCCGCGGCATTCGATCGAGGGGCCGTTCAACGCCTGGCTCCGAAGCCCGCAGCTGGGCGACCGCCTGCAACGCGTAGGCGAGTACCTCCGCTTCAACACGACCATCCCGCATAACTTGAACGAGTTCGCGATCCTCATCACCGCAGTCGAATGGAACAGCGGCTTCGAATGGTATGCACATTACCCGCTCGCCATGAAAGCAGGATTGGAACCGGGAGTGGCGGCAGACCTGCAGGAGGGTCGCCGACCAGCGAACATGACGGAAGACGAGGCGCTGGTGTACGATTTTGCTACCCAACTCCATCGGCAGCATCAGGTTGTCGATGCCGTCTTCACTGCTGCCGTGCAGCGCTTCGGCGAGCAAGGCGTCACAGACCTGGTCGCGCTTCTGGGTTATTACGGCCTGGTGTCGATGACACTGAACGTGGCCGAGGTCACCCCGCCTGAGAACGGGCCGGGTCTGGCGGCGCTGCCGAAGTGACCCGAAGGCGGTGGACTGACATCCTGACGCTGCGGGCCCGCGACGGTCGCGAACTCACGGTGGCCCTCACGCCCGG
This sequence comes from uncultured Acidobacteriaceae bacterium, assembly GCA_964243455.1. Lineage (GTDB taxonomy): Bacteria > Acidobacteriota > Terriglobia > Terriglobales > Acidobacteriaceae > Granulicella. Next base: position 1,416 of record CAXTGN010000943.1, on the reverse strand, counting down.
CGCCAAGCCCATCGGCGTAAGCAAGACCGACATCAAAACCATCAAGTCCGGCAGCCTCACCGGCTGCACGGCGGCGCCGGCGGGGGCAGCTAAGCCTGGAACCTCGGCAGCATCAGCACAATGACGAACGGCACTGTGGGTGACCTAGTCATGTCCAGCGGCCAGGTGATGACGGCCAAGTACAATGACGTCGGCAGCGGCGAGAAGAAGACCCTGGTGCTGGAGGACGTGCCGATCGTGAACCTGGAGTCAGCCGACAAGTCGCTCCTCGTGGTCGGCGCCCACTTCATCGTAGTGCCGACAAGGCTGTCGACGGCACATTGACCGCCGGGCGCATCAATGTCGGGATGAACGGCACCGTTCCGCCGATGTAGGACTTTTACTCTCCCTCTCCCTTTTCCCCCTTCGCGGGAGAGGGTCAACGTGAGGGTGCGACCTCGCTAAGACGCTGCCGTTTCAGTGCCGAACCTGCCCTCACCCCGACCCTCTCCCCTGAAGAACGGAAGAGGGAGAAAAAGCAGTTATGAGAGACCGCCATGATCAAAAAGCGCACGCTTCTGTCCTTTGCCGCTGCCCTCGCCATCACGATGGGCGCCCTGGCCCAGCCGACCCCGGCGCCCACACGGGTGCGCGGAACAGTCACGACGACCGATACCGCCTCGCTCGGCATCAAGACGCGGGACGGACGGGACGTGACCCTGGCGCTCGCCGCCGACCTGCGGGTCGTGGCGGTGTCCAAGGCCGACATCGCCAATGTCGAGCCCGGCAGTTTCATCGGCTGCACCGCCGTGCCCGGCCCGGACGGCATGCTGAAGGCGCTCGAGGTCCACGTCTTCCCGCCCAGCATGAAGGGCACCGGCGAGGGCAGCTACGCCTGGGACTTGGGCAGCAACAGCACCATGACGAACGGCACCGTCGGCAACCTTGTGGTGTCGAGCGGCCGGGTCATGACGGTCCACTATGACGGCAACGGCACCGGCGAGAAGAAGATCCTGGTGCCCGAGGACGTGCCGATCGTCAGCATGCAGCCCGCTGACCGGGCCCTGCTCGCGCCCGGCGCGCACGTGATCGCCACGGTGATCAAGGCGGCGGATGGCAGCATGGTGGCCAGCCGCGTCAACGTTGGGGTAAACGGCACCATCCCGCCCATGTAGGGCGGTGCCGGATATCTCCCGGCCGTTGCAACGAGGAACACCGTGATGCGCTCCGACCCCGGGCTGGTGACCGTGCATGCTTGGCCGGTCCGGCTCACGCATTGGCTCAACGCGTTTGCGATGGCCTGCATGATTTCGAGCGGGTGGGGCATCTACAATGCCAACGCGTTCTTCGGCTTCACCTTTCCCCGCTGGGCAATCGTCGGCGGCTGGCTGGGCGGCTCGATCGCGTGGCATTTCGCGGCGATGTGGCTGCTGGTGG
>CAXTGN010000942.1:0-2048 GCA_964243455.1 uncultured Acidobacteriaceae bacterium | reverse complement strand
GACGCGCTCAACATTGTCGTATTCACCGTGATTGCGGGGATCGTTGGCGCGAAGCTGTGGCACGAGCTGCAGGAGCCGCGTGAACTGGCAGCCGCCTGGCACCAAATCCTGCTTCCCGGAGCAGGACATCCGTGGGACGTCGTGCTCGGCTTTTTTTCCTGGTTCAAAGCGGGGTTTGCCTGGTTTGGCGGTCTGCTGGCGGGAGTGGCAACGCTGATCGCCCAGGGTGTGTCGTTACGGCCGAATGGGCTTCGTGGCGGCAAGGCGGCGCTGCGCATCCTGGATCTGGCAGCGCCTGCCGCGGCGGTGGGCTACGGCATAGGCAGGATCGGCTGCCTGACCTCTGGCGATGGAGATTACGGCATCAACACGACGCTTCCGTGGGGTGTGCACATGGCGCGCAACGCCCTGGTACCGCCCAATCCGCCGAATGCTGCCGTGCAGCCGACCCCGGTATACGAGTTGCTGTACAGCCTTACGATTGGCTGGTGGTTGTGGCGGCGCGGTGCCAAGCCTCGCTCACTGGGCTCGCTCACAGGCGAATATCTGGTGCTGAGCGGCATCGGCCGGTTTCTGGTCGAGTTCATCCGCATCAACCCGAGGCTTTACTGGGGCATGAGCAATGCACAGGTAGCGGCGTTGGGTAGTGCCGTGGTCGGCGCGCTTATCATGTTGCTGTGCCGGGGGAACGCCGTGGTGGCGGCGCAGCCGGTTCCGGCTGTCCGTGGCGTACAGGTGGTTTAAGGACTGCTTCCGGTCTCTACGGGTTGTGGGTCAGCTTCAGCTTGGGCCCTTGAAAGGCGCGTCAGCTTTCGAGGTGGGTTGGAGTTTCCGCGACAAGATTCGGCGGCGGCGCTTCAACCATTTTCTTGTGGTCCGCCGTGAGCAGACTAGGACGCCGGGACACCAGGCCCGTCAACCGGGCGTACCTGGGGTTCATGGCCAGGCGGTAGCGGATGGCAGACACCGGTTTCTCCGTGAAGAGGTGGTACGGGCCCGCGCTCTGGAGATGCCGGCCGAAGCGTTCAGCGATGATCTGCAGGGCCTTGGGTGTGTAGAACGCAATATGCTGTCCGCTAGATGGGGAGAAGTACCACCAGTCTCTTAACGCTGGAGTTGGATGGGGGACGAGCAGCGTGGAGACCAGCGCGTTCGGAGCGTGCGCTATCACGGCTTTCAGGTCCGCGAGCGGGTCTACGAGATGCTCGAGCACTTCAAACGCGGTGACCAGGTCGTAGGACTGTTCAGGTGTGGCTTCGAAGCCGCGGGCGAAGAGGTTGGCGGCGTAGAGGTCTTTCCAGAAGAACGGGTAGCCGCGGTCGCGCATCAGGCGGACGAAGACGCCATGACCTCCACCGAAGTCCACACCCTGCCGAAAGCTGCGCAGGACCGAGGTTAGCAGGCTGCCGGTCAGGGAGGCATTCAGTATGTTGCGGCCGATCGCGCCGACGTCCTGGCTGGCGATGGCTTCCGTGTAGGCCTCCGCGAGCCAGTAGGGGTTTTCGGTCTGGATGAAGCCACAGAACGTGCAGCGGAAGTAGCTGACCTGGTATTGGAAGAGGACCAGCAACTGCCCATAGTGCTCTGATGGGTGCTGGCAGATATGGCATTGCATCAGCGACGTTCTCCCCCCACTGAATGTACAAGAGCGCGAAGACCAGTACCCATGGGGGACAATCCGGGCTAGAGCCTCTTCAGATACTCACGGGCCTGCTCGAGCTCCGGAAAGAGGCGCTCTTCGGCCTGAAACTCGCGGCTGTGCACGCAGCGGCGGCCGGCTCGGACCTTGACGGGGTGCTTCAGGTGGAGCATCTCGTGATAGAGCAGGTACTCGACGGCATAGGGCGGGGTGTTGGGGCGGTCGAAAACGCGGCTGACGACGATGGTGTTGTGCGCGGCGTCGTAGTGGCCGAGCATGCGCCGGGCGACATGGGCGCTCCAGGTCAGCGTGGGGCGTCCGAGCAGGCCGTGGAAGAAGCGCCTGTTCACGGCCTCGAAGACCTCGTCGAGGTCGTAATGCCGGCCCTGGGCGGTGCTGATACGCTTGC
>CAXTGN010000941.1:0-2049 GCA_964243455.1 uncultured Acidobacteriaceae bacterium | reverse complement strand
TGTCTCTGCTGCGAAGTATGCGACGATGTCTGCGTAGTTTTGCTCTGGCTGGTACCGTTGCGGCACTTCTATCCGGAACTGCGCACCTAGCAGGCTGCTGAAAAACGGTCGACTTTGCCGTCAGACTTCTGAACCTACCTAATTTTCTGCTGGTTGGCGGCGAAAGGTGCGAGATCCGGGCCTGTTGCCCTTTTGGGCTCTCTGTCTTGAACGGTCACCGGCGTCGCGGCGGAGGCATGATCCGGCCCCTTGCGACGCCATCTCACGCTACCTCCGGCTCGGTAAGGAGCTTTGGCAACCGGATGAGATTGCAGGCCGCGGCCGTGAAGGTGAAGACCATGTCGACGCGCTCGCGGCCGCGCACCCGGATGCGGCGCATGAGCCCGAACTCCTTGCTCCAGCCGAAGCCTTCCTCGATCCGCTTGCGGATGCGTTGGCTCACCGCGTAGCCGGGGTGACGCGTGGTGCGCCGGTCGATACCCGAACGCCGCCCCGCGGTGTTTTGCGCGACGTGCGGCGTCACGTTCATGGAGCGTAGCTCGTTCACAAAGTCCTCGGCGTCGTAGCCTTTGTCGGCGCCGAGCGTGATGCGGTTCGGCCGGTCGGCCCGCTTCTCGATCATGGCGAGAGCCGCGGTGCGCTCGGCGTGGCCGTTCGCCTCCGTGACGCAAGCGTCGACGATCAAGCCGCTGCGGTTCTCCATGAGCGCGTGTGCCATGAAGCTGAGCTTGGCTTCCCGACCCCGCCCCTTGCGGTAGAGCCGCGCCTCGGGATCGGTGGTGCTCCGGTGCGTGTCGTTGGAGAACCGCTCTGCGTGGAAGTCCACCTCGGCATTGCGGCCGCCCGTCGGCGGCGCGGGAGGGTCGGGCGGAGCGGCGTCGTCCTTCGGCCGGAAGCTCTTCATCGAGGACCAGGCGGCGACGAGCGTGCCGTCAACCGAGAAATGGTCCTGCGACAGAAGCCTTTTCACGCGCGGGATCGCCAGCACGGCGCTCAGGAACGCCGCCGCCACGCTGCCGTCGAGCAGGCGGTCGCGGTTCTTGGAGAACGTCGAGGCGTCCCACACCGCATCGTCGATACCGAGTCCGACGAACCAGCGAAACAGGAGGTCGAAGTCCAGCCGCTCCATCAGCTGACGTTCGGAGCGCACCGAGTAGAAGGCCTGCAACAGCATCGCGCGCAGCAATTGCTCCGGCGGGATCGAGGGACGGCCGATCTCCGAGTAGATCTCGCCAAAGCGGCCGTCGAGTGTGGCCAGAGCCTCGTTCACCAAAGTTCGGATCGTACGCAGAGGATGATCCGGGCGAACCCGCTGCTCAAGATCCACGTAGGAAAACAGCGAGCCGCTCCGGCTATCCTGTCCACGCACGCGATTCACTCCGCTCTGTTCAAGTCAAGTGAGTCACGCACCGGACAAACCTCGAAGCCTTTTCCAGCAGCCTGCTAGATCCGATGAAACCGCCGTGGTCGTCTCGATATCACTCTAACGACATAAAGAATCGACTCGTCTTCTACATCCGCCTCATCCAGAGCGGAGCCGTCTTGAGCATGGGTAAGAACCTTTAATGATCGGTGTTGTTCGCGTAGCGATTATTTTCGCATACAATTTGGCAATAAGGCTGAACGGCCCTTATCGTCTGGCACACGCCTGAGAGAAGATCGCCGGATGTGCCGGCCGTGCCGGGGGAAGATCGAATGCTGTCCCGCATTGTCGTACAGCTAAACTCCCTACTTGTCTTGGCTATGGCGATACTGACTATATCGTTGGCGTGGATTTCGTTGCAGTGGCCCATCATTGGGGATGCCGGAATGTTTCATTTCGCTGCATCGCAATTCAGCTTGGGCCAAGTCCCGTACCGGGACTTCATCGACATGAATATGCCCCTGATCTATCTCATCCACCTTGTCGTGATTGCCATTGGCGGAATGGACGATCTGACGTTCCGGATCTTCGATCTCGGTATTTCGGCCCTGATCGGAATCATCGCTGCGGCTCTGGTCTGGCCGAAGGGGTGGAGCGTCGCCGTCCTCGCGGCGCTGACGATCATC
>CAXTGN010000940.1:0-2050 GCA_964243455.1 uncultured Acidobacteriaceae bacterium | reverse complement strand
TGATGAAAAGCATTCTCACGAGCGCATTACCTCATGTACGTCAGGCAGCGCCTGTTGGATGTGCCGAGTCTTCACGTACTGGGCTGGGTTGCCCGCGTAGATCGCGAAATCCGGGACACAACCTTTGACGACAGCTCCCGTAGCCGCTATGGCATATGCACCCAGCACCGTTCCTGGCGTGAGAATCGATTTGGCTCCTGCCCAGGCACCCTCCCCGAGTTGAATCGGCTCAATTCGTAAACCAAAGCCGGGATCGGTCCAATCGTGATTGCCTGTACACAGATACACGCGTTGGCTCCGATCCGAACGGTCGTAAGGTTGTCGATCCAGCAATCCTCTCCGATCCAGCAAGCCTCACCAAGCTCAAGGTGCCAGGGATATTTCACCCTCACCGAGGGCTTGATCACGACTCCGCTTCCCACGCGGGCCCCGAAGGCTCGCAGGATGCGTACCCGGAACCCAGAGCCCGGCAACCATTTGGACGCGAGGCAGGGTTGGCCGACCATCATCCAGACAATACGCTTCAAGAGCGAACCACCCGGGTGGTACCACGCGTTGTCATAGTTCCTGAGGTCAACAAGGCTCATAGCAGCAATTCTGCGGATACTGGTGGGATGCCGTTCTGTATATATTCGTAGACGTCCGCAAGCTGTTGCGCTACGTGTCGGGGGTTATACCTACTGGTAACCAGTGCGGCTCCACGTGCTCCAGCCGCCCTGTTTTCCTCCGGTGTCGCTTGTAGCAGGTCGTTCAAAGCGTTCCGAAGCTCCATTGCGTCGGGCTCGATGACCCAACCCGCCTTGTACTGCGCCACCTCAGGCATGTTGCAGTTGCGGGTCACGATGACTGGTGTACCCGCACCCAGCGCCTCTAGCACGCCCATGCTCAAGCCTTCCGAAAAGGACGGCAAGACAAAGCATTCGGCAGCAGCCAGCGCACTCCACTTGAGCGTTTCTCCGAGCATGCCCGTGAAGGTCGCCGTGTTCGCATGACCCTGCGCGTCGATCTCGGCGAGGAACTCCGCACGTGTGATGCCATCATCGGGGCCCGCGAGTACGAGGTGCGCGTCAGGGTAAGCTCGACAAATCTCATTCCAGGCTTGCGCTAGGAGCTTCAACCCCTTTTTGGGATGAAGCCGGCCCAGAAAAAGCACAACTCGTCTTTGACGCAAATGCGGGTAGGCCGCCAGGAACAGTTCCGGGCAAAGCTTCTCGGGAACATCCACCGCATTCGCAACGATTGCGATCGGGGTTCGTACGCCAAAGGCGCGGTATTGCTCTGCCTCCGCTCGTGTCAGCGCATGCAGACAGGCTGCGCGTGCGAGGATGCCTCGTTCAACCAGACGCGCATACAACAGCTTCTTCCAACGCTTGGTCGCCAGGGCCCACGGTTCAAGCATGCCGTGAGCCGAGACAAGATACGGTTTGTCTTGGGTTCGCGCCGCCCGGCTCGCGATCAGCGTACTCGCTTCCCAGAGCCCATGGATGTGTACACCTTCGAAGGCGCCCAATGAACGTGCAAAGCTCGATCGCAATGCGGCCGATCGCAGCCATGCTGCGCGGGAGGTCGGCCAGAAACTGAGGTGGTCGTCGTCATAGCCCGCTGGGCGAGTGTGCTCGTTTTCGACACAGAACGCGGCCAGGGACATCTCGGCGCGACCGGTGTCTTCAACGGCCAACCCGATCCGGGGAACTGCTGTACTCAGGCCGCCATAGCGGGGATCCGTATGCGTCACCACGGCCAGCCAGCGCGGAACAGGTGCCCTCGGCTGGGGGGCAGACTGCAGTGCTGCACCCGCCTGGACGGGTGAAACCGTTCCGGCGGTCATTGCACTGTCTCCGTCAGTAGATGGAGCTTACTCGCTTTGTCGTAGCTGCGCGCGATCGACGCGATTGCCCGTCCAAAACCACGCGGCGTGTAGCCAGAGACAATCTCCGCGGAACGGCGTCCCAGGGCAAGACGATCCTCCAAGGGGAGTCGTTCAATGTGGTGCAGGTGACGCGTCAGTGTCGCGATGTCGGCAGGCTCAAACGAATAGCCATTCTCGCCC
>CAXTGN010000939.1:0-2052 GCA_964243455.1 uncultured Acidobacteriaceae bacterium | reverse complement strand
CTCGACAAAGAGATCAACATGGTTCGTGTAAACGTTGAAAGCACGGTGCACATCGCCAAGTACGCGGTGCGCAAGCTCGTCGCGCAAAAGGATGGCAAGATCCTCGTCACCTCATCGATTGCGGGCGAGATGGTTGCTCCCAAGGAAGCGGTGTATGCGGCGACCAAGGCTTTTGACCTTTCGTTCGCAAAGAGCCTGCGTCATGAGTTGAAGGACACCGGCGTTTCGGTAACGATTCTGCAGCCGGGACCGACGGACACCAACTTCTTTGAGCGCGCCGACCTGGGCGACACCAAGGCCGGCACCAGCGGCAAGAAAGACTCCGAGCCCTATGACGTCGCCAAGCAGGGCTTCAAGGCCCTGATGGCCGGCGATGAGCACGTCTACTCGGCCAGCCTGATGACCAAGGTCGAAGGTGCGCTGATGGGCATGGTGCCCGATGCACTGGTGGCCAAGATGCACGAAAAGATGACCGAGCCCGCCAAGAAGTAAGTCTTCGTTCAGTTCGCCTGAACCGCCGCCACGTAATCGGAACTTCTTCAGCTTCGGGAGAAGTCGTTGGTTACGTGGCGTTGTGCATTTCCGTCGAGCAACACAGCGGGACGAAGGTGAATCGGCTGCGATAGCATGGGTGCCCGACAGGAAAACCTATGATTACACGGCGACACTTCCTCCAGACGGCCGCGGCCGGCGTAGCCGCGGCCTCGCTCCCGCAGACAGCCAAGAGCTACGCGCAGATCGTTGGCGCAAACGAACGCGTGCATTTTGCCGTCGTCGGTCTCAACAGCCGCGGCTATGCGCACTTGTCCTCGCTGCAGGCCAATCGCAAGGACGCCCGCCTCGCGCAGGTCTGCGATGTTGATGCCAACATCCTCGCCAAGTACAACGCCGCGGCCACCAAGGCCATGGGGGAGGCACCCACGCCGCAGGGGGACTTCCGCAAGGTGCTCGCTTCCAAAGATGTGGACGTAGTCACCATTGCGACGCCCGACCATTGGCACACACCGTTGGCCATCCTCGCGCTTGAAGCCGGCAAGCATGTGTACGTCGAGAAGCCCTGCTCGCACAACCCGGCCGAAGGCAAGATGCTGGTCGAGGCGCAGAAGAAGTACGGCAAGCTCTGCCAGATGGGCTCGCAACAGCGCTCCTCACCGCACACGATCGAGATCGTCAACAAGATCCACGCCGGCGACATCGGCCACGCCTACTGGGCCGAGACCTGGTACACCAATCGCCGCAAACCGATCGGCGTTGGCAAGGCCGTTCCCGTGCCTGCCACGCTCGATTGGGATCTCTGGCAGGGTCCCGCGCCACGGCAGGCCTACAAGGACAACATCCACCCCTACAACTGGCACTGGTTTACCAACTGGGGCACCGGCGAAACACTGAACAACGGCACGCACGAAGTCGACATCGCCCGCTGGGCACTCGGCGTCGAGTTCCCCAGCCGCGTCACCGCCGCCGGTGGCCGCTACGCCGCGCACGACGACTGGCAGTTCTACGACACGATCGAGACAGCCTTCCTCTACCCCGACGCGACTATCACCTGGAAGGGCGATTGCTGCAGCGGCAAAACCACCTACGGCCGCGAGCGCGGCACCTGCGTCCACGGCACAACGGGCAACGCGATCATCGACCGCGACGGCTACGATGTCTTCGATCTCAAGGACAAGCTCGTGACCTCGTTCCGCGTCTCAAAAGCAGGTGCCACGTCGACCTCAGACCTGGTCGGCGCTGACACCATGACCGACGCGCATTTCGCCAACATGATCGCCGCCATCCGCACCGGTGCGCCGCTGCGGCAGCCCGTTGCGCAGGGCAACGTCGCCGTCACCATGCTGCAGCTGTCCAACATCGCTTACTTCACGCAAAGCGAGCTGAAGACGGACCCAACCACCTTCGCGATCCAGGACAACAAGGCCGCTGAAGCCATGACCCGCCGCACCTACGAAAAGGGCTGGGCGCCCCGGGTGTAGGCTGCCATGTTGTTTGTGGACATCAGCTCGGCACCTCCTTGTCATTCCGCCACGCAGTGGAGAGATCCGCTGTTTG
>CAXTGN010000938.1:1173-2052 GCA_964243455.1 uncultured Acidobacteriaceae bacterium | reverse complement strand
CGAACTGCCCGTTGCCCTGCACCAGCAGATAGCGGAACAGCTCGTGGTCGACGATCAGGTTCAGCCGGTCGTAGGTGTAGCCGGTGACGGTGTCGGTGGTCGCGTCCTCGATGGTGCGGGCGTAGCGCGCGGTCACCGTGGTCAGGCCGGTCGGGTTCCAGATCACGTCGGCCTCGCCGATCGGCTCGCCCTTGTTGCCGTACTGGTTGCCGTTGAAGAAGCGCTCCTGATAGCCGGCCAGGGCGCGCAGCCGGGTGGCGCCGGTGAGCTGGTAGTCGAGCCCCGCCAGCACCGTGGCGCCGGTGGAATCGACCACCCCGATGTTCAGCTCGGTGGGGCGAATATAGTGGTCGTAGTTGCCGTTGACGACGATCACCGCGCTGCGGTCGGGCTGGAACTCGTAGCGGGCGATGACGCCGCCCTGCAGCGTGTTGCTGTCGCGCAGGCTCTGGTTGAAGACATTCAGGTTGTCGAGCGGCACGCCGCTGAAATCGCCGTGCGCGAAACGCAGCAACTGGTAGTCGACATTCGGCGTCAGGGTGAAGCGGCCGAGCGTGGTGGTGTAGCTGACCCGGAAGTCGGTATCGCTGAAGTTCAGCGGCTTGTTGAGCTGGATCAGCTGGGTGCCGTTGACACCGATGTCGTAGGGTTCCTCGTTGGCGCTCTGGTAGCTGATCGAGCCGGTGAGCTGATCGCGGCCGATATCCAGGGCGCCCCCGGCCGACGCGTTGTAGTCGGTGTGACTGAGCCGCGGCACGTCCCAGTAGCGGGTGTCGTTGATGCCGGCGCTGATGCCGAAATTATCCCGCGAATAGTCCGAATTCAACGACACCGAGGCGCCGCTCTGCAGTTCGCTGCTGCCCCGGCCGTCGATCGCGC
>CAXTGN010000938.1:0-1163 GCA_964243455.1 uncultured Acidobacteriaceae bacterium | reverse complement strand
TTCCTGTCGTAGCCGGCCTGCTCGTTTATGCTGGGCCGGATCATGAACGCGCCCTCGCGTATGCCCTGGGCGTCGTAATCCGGACGCACGCGCGATTGCACCGTGACGCCAGGCTCGTTCGATGCGCCGGGCACGCCCTCCGGAAAGTAGTTGTCGAGCGGCAATCCGGGACCGAAATAGGTACTCAACGGCGTCACCGCCTGCGCGGGACCGGCGGCAAGCCAAAGTCCGGACAGCGCCAGCACGCCGGCCCGCCCCGCCGCATGGCGCGCGAGCCCCTGGCCCGATCGGCTTGCGTGCTTGGACATCGTCACGTTTCCCCACGCGAATAGAGCAGCCGGGGTAACAAATTTACCGGGCGTTGCATAGCAAGCGGCCCGCCGCGCCGCCGCGCACCGACCCCGCGCGGCATTCTGGTCACACCTTCGCCGATGGCCGCCGCGAGGCCGCGGACGCAACGGGATCGACAACTCCGACCAAGCATCTGCCGCTATTTTAAGTATATGTTGGCCATCTCCTATGCATCTGACTGTTTTTTGACCGGAGATAGTGATGTAGATCTGGCGCACGTCTCAATAATGTGCGGTCTTTGGGCACATTTCCCTTGATCTGCGGCTTTCTTCCGGATCGACTTCATCGCGCCGGAGCAACGGATCGGTCGGCTCATGACGATCGGTCGGCTCATGACGACCGAGGATGGAGATCGAGGGATGAGGATGAAGAGCGCGGACAAGTTGAGAAACAGTCTGCTGCTGACGGTGTGCCCGCTCGCCGTCGCGGTCGGTGGGCCGGCACTCGCCCAGGTTTCGTCGGCGCCCTCGCCACCCGCCGGCGCCGCCACGGGCGCTTCCGCATCGGCCGGGACGACGACCCCCTCGAGCCGGACCAGCGGCGCGGCAGCCGCATCGGCCGGCAACAGCGGCGAGTCCGTCATCGTCACCGGCACGCGCAGCCTGGGCCGCAAGGCGCGTGACAGCACCAGCCCGATCGACGTCATCACCGCGGCGACGCTGCGCCGGTCGGGCCAACCCAACCTGAGCGACGCGCTGGTCCGTACCGACCCGTCGATCACCGTGAACGCCATGGGCGCGGACACCGCCGATCTCACCGCGGCGATCGTGCTGCGCGGCATCCTGCTCAACCTCGGTGTCGTCTGGCTTCCG
>CAXTGN010000937.1:1421-2053 GCA_964243455.1 uncultured Acidobacteriaceae bacterium | reverse complement strand
ACGACCAACTTTGCCATCATGTTTCTGCCGACCGAAGGTCTATATGCCGAGGTGATGCGCCGGGACGGCCTGCAGGCCGATATCCAGCAGAGCTGCAGGGTGACCATCGCGGGACCGAGCACGCTGTCCGCGCTGCTGAATAGCTTTCAGATGGGCTTCCACATGCTGCACATGCAGCAAAAGGGGGATGAGGTCTGGAAGGTTCTGGAAAAAACCAAGGACGAGTTCGGGAAATTCGAAGGTCTGATGGGCTCGATGGAGAAGCAGGTCGGCACGGTGCAGAACACCATTGAAAAGCTCAACACCCGCACGCGAGCGATCAATCGATCCCTGCGCGACGTCAGCGTGGAGGAGACCGAGGCCAAACTGACCAATGGGCACAGCGTGCATGGCTTCGATGGCCTGTTGCCGATGCTCGTGGCAAGTGAGGATACTTAGGAGCTAGTTGAGGAAGCGCCGGTGGTCGCCCCAGATCGTGGCCGCCTGCCCTGGTCGCGAAAGTACCGCCGGCGACGGCAGGAGACACACTCCCAAGGATAGAAGCCCAGCCAGGTGAATAAGGTGCGCTCCAGGAGGGAGACGCGGTTGATGCGGCGGAACAGACCGGGGCTGCAGCGGGCGCACTCCCGTTT
>CAXTGN010000937.1:0-1411 GCA_964243455.1 uncultured Acidobacteriaceae bacterium | reverse complement strand
GCGGTGGAACCGTGGACCCGTGCACCGCCGCCCCCTTGCCCATCCAGAACATGCTACCTGAGAACTACGTGAAATCCTTCGGATTCTTTACACGTGCCGGGAGCGTCAGTATGCTTGGGCACTGGGGCCAGGCGCGCCGAACATGGAAATAGGGCCCGCACTGGAACGAAACATTTGAGGAGATGGAACGATGGCAGATGTAGATGCAAAGGTGAAACAGATTATTGTCGAGCAACTTCAGGTGGATGAGGCCGAGGTGACGCCCGGCGCGAGTTTTCAGGAAGATCTGGGTGCGGACTCGCTCGATGTCGTGGAACTTGTCATGCAATTTGAAGAGGCGTTCGACATCCAGATCCCGGACGAGGATGCTGAGAAGATCAAGACGGTCAAAGATGCGACCGATTACATCGAACAGCACGCAAAGACCAAGTAAGTCAGCCGTCCGCCTCGCCTGCGAGAGGTGAAGCGACGGTTCAGCCAAAAAAGGAATAGAACAATGATGGAGCAGCGTCGCGTCGTTATTACCGGCCTTGGACTGATCTGTGGCGTAGGAAACACTGCGCCGGAGGTCTGGGAAGGCCTGATGGCCGGCCGTAGTGGCATGGCCGAGATCACGGCGTTCGATCTCACCGGCCATTCTGTCCGGTTCGCCGCCGAGGTCAAGAACTTCGATGTGAATAAGTTTGTGGATAAGAAGGAGGCTCGGAAGATGGGCCGCTTTATCCATTTCGCCATGGCCGCCGCCGCTGAGGCCATGGAGAATGCCGGGCTGCAGATCACGCCGGAGATCGGCGACAATGTCGGTGTTGCTATCGGTTCGGGCATAGGTGGATTCGACATCATCGAACGCGAACATACGGCGCTGATGAACGGCGGTCCGCGACGCATCTCCCCCTTTTTCATTCCTGCGACCATCGTCAATCTGGCGGCGGGGCACGTCAGCATTAAGTACGGGGCCAGGGGCCCGAACGAGGCCACGGCGACGGCCTGCACAAGTTCCGCGCACTCCATCGGCGATGCGTTTCGCATAATCCAGCGGGGTGACGCGGATGCCATGATCGCCGGAGGCGCCGAGGCCGCAATCACGCCACTGTCCGTCGGTGGTTTTGCTGCGATGAAAGCCCTTTCCACGCGGAACGATGATCCCACTCACGCCTGCCGCCCGTTCGATCGGGATCGCGATGGCTTTGTTTGCGGTGAGGGCGCCGGCATCCTTGTACTGGAAGAGCTGGGGTTTGCGCCAGCCCGCGGCGCAAACATCATCGCCGAGGTGCTTGGATACGGCATGAGTGGTGATGCCTTTCATATGACCGGGATGGCCCCGCAAGGCGAAGGTTGCCGTCGCGCGATGAATCATGCGTTGCGTGTCGCGGGTATCACGCCCGACAAGATCGACTACGTGAATGCACAC
>CAXTGN010000936.1:0-2053 GCA_964243455.1 uncultured Acidobacteriaceae bacterium | reverse complement strand
GGTGCAGAGATTGGCGGGGCTTTTGGTGGAGAGAAGGAGACGGGTGGGGGACGCGAATCGGGGTCGGATGTCTGGAAGCAATATATGCGGCGGGCTACGAATACGATCAACTACGGGACGGATTTGCCGCTTGCACAGGGTGTGAGCTTTGACATTGCGTAGATTCTGGGGCATGCTCTAGGGAACCACTCACAAGTCTTGGTGAAGGCCGTTCGTTTGCGCGAGGAGAGCCGTATGTTCAGATCCCCGACCTGGTCTGTTGCTGCGCTGTTCATAACGCGCTGTGGGCAGTCTTGTGGCGCCGGGCGTCTGCTGAACGCACCTTTATTGGCTCGGCCGAGTCTTTTCGGCGACTAGACTCTTTCGCTTGCGGAAATGATGGGAGAACGTGACTGGCTCTGTGCCGGTTGCGAGGCTCCATGGACTTTGGAGAAAGTTCAACCGTGATTGAAGGAGCCTGTGATGAGCATGGCCATGGTGGACGTGTGTCGTTCCGTGAGTGAGGAAGAGTTTGCGCAGTATGGACCGAAGTTGAAGGGACCTGTGCCGGGACCGAAGGCCAGTGCTCTCATTGCGCGGGACGAAAGCCTGATGAGTCCGAGTTATACGCGGTGTTATCCGCTGGCGATCAAGCGGGGCAGGGGAACGCGGGTTGAGGATGTGGATGGGCACGAGTTTCTGGATTTTTCCGCGGGGATCGCTGTGACTTCGACGGGTCATGCGCATCCGGAAGTGGTCGCGGCGATCCAGGCGCAGGCTGGTGAGTTCCTGCACATGAGCGGGACGGATTTTTACTATGAAGGCATGGCGCGGCTGGCGGAGCGACTGAGTGCGATTGCGCCGATGCGTGGGCCGCATCGTTTTTACTATGGGAACTCCGGTGCGGAGGCGGTGGAGTGCGCGTTGAAGCTGGCCCGGTACCATACGGGGCGGCAGAATGTGATCAGCTTTCTGGGGTCGTTTCATGGGCGCACGATGGGGGCGCTTTCGTTGACGAGTTCGCGGCCCCAACAGAAGCGGCGGTTTGCGCCGTTTGTGCCCGGGGTGACGCATGTGCGTTATCCGTATGGCTATCGTGGGTGCTCGGGTGGACCGCAAGAGCAGGATGCGTTCGCGCTTGGGTGTGCGCGGTACATCGAGGAGAAATTATTCAAGACAGTGCTGCCGCCTGAGGAGGTCGCTGCGATTTTTGTTGAGCCTATTCAGGGCGAGGGCGGGTATGTGGTTGCGCCTACGGTGTTCATGGAGGAGCTGCGGCGTATTTGCGACCGTCATGGGATTTTGCTGGTTGTGGACGAGGTGCAGTCGGGGGTTGGGCGCACCGGGAAGTGGTGGGCTGTGCAGCATACGTCGGTGGAGCCGGATATTGTTTGCTGTGCGAAGGGGATTGCGAGTGGCATGCCGCTGAGTGTGTGCATGGCAAAGGCGGAGATTATGGACTGGGTGCCCGGAAGCCATGCGTCTACCTTTGGCGGCAATCCTGTGGCGATTGCGGCGGCGCTGGCGACCCTGGACATTGTGGAGCGTGAGGGACTGGCGAATGCGGAGTCGGTTGGCGCGCGGATGAAGGCGTGGGTTGGGCAGTATGCGATTGTGGGCGATGTGCGCGGGCGTGGGTTGATGCTTGGGGTCGAGATTGTGGAGGATCAACGGACGCGACGGCCTGTGGCTGCGCTACGGGACAAGATCGTGGATATGGCTTTCTACAAAGGCTTGCTTCTGCTGGGATGTGGGGAGACGAGTCTGCGGCTTTGTCCGTCATTGCTGGTTTCGTGGACTGAGGCTTCAATCGCGATGGATCTGCTGGAAGAGTGCATTGCGGAGTGCTGCAGCGGTTAACGGCTGCGCAGTGATGCTGATGTAGCGACGAGCGGGACGGCTGCGCTACCATGCTTGCGCGTAGGCATGGAGGAGCAAAGCTGCATGAGTTGGCGCATAAGAATCGTGGCCTGCCGTGCGCTGGTGTGTGTTGCCCTCAGCGGTAGTGCGTGGCTGTGTGGTTGGGGTCAGGCTCAGGACGGGTCCGGCAGCGCGGCTGCTCTGGCAGCTTACC
>CAXTGN010000935.1:0-2055 GCA_964243455.1 uncultured Acidobacteriaceae bacterium | reverse complement strand
GCCAGGATGACCGAAGTGGCGTAGCAGCCCGGGTTGGCGACAAGCCTGGCGCGCGCGATCTCGGGGCCGTTGAGTTCGGGCGAGCCATAAACAGCATCCGCCTGCGTCCGCGAGGCGACCCCAGCATCAGGACTGTCGAATCCATAGACTGCTCTGTTTGCATCGTGCTGCAGGCGCCATGCACCCGAAAGGTCCACGACCCGAATGCCGCGCGCGAGGGCCTCGGGTACCCAGTTGCGGGATTGCTCGTGGGGCGTCGCCAGAAAAAGCAGGTTGATGCCTCCTTGTTCGAGGCTCTGCCATGACCAGGGTTCAATCCGGGCGTCATCGGCGTGCGGAAGGCCGGAAAGCTGCGGATGAAGGTCGGTGAGACGCGTGGTCTCGCCCCCGCTGTCCATGCGGCCTAGAAACACGGGGGCCGTGTTTGCCAGTCGGGGGTGGCGGAGCAGAAGGCGGGCGAGTTCCGCACCGGCATACCCGCTGACACCGGCCAGGGCGGTGCGCAGCGTGAACTTTTCGGGAGGCACGTGCTGCTCAAGCAGCGAAGCACCAGAGCTGAGGTTAGGCAATGAGCGCCTCCAGCCGGTGCTTCAACGTGTTGGCCCCGGGTAGGTCGGGGCAGATGATCAGAACGGTGTTATCGCCGGCGATGGTGCCAAGGCACTCGGTCCACTCTTCATCATCAATACCGGCAGCGACTGGCTGGGCTGCGCCTTTGGCCGTTAACAGAATCAGCAGGTTCCCCGCCTGGCGGACCTCCACGCCAAACGTGGAGAGCAGCTCCGCTACCGCCGGGAGGATGTTGTCGAACGCTTCGTCCAGACCTCCGTTCGGTTCCGGAAGAGCGTAGCCTTCGGGACCCTTCAGCAGTTTCAACTCGCGCATGTCGCGCGAAAGCGTAGCTTGCGTCACGCGGAATCCGCGGCCGACGAGCTTGCGGCGCAGCTCATCCTGACTGGTGATGGCGGTGCTCACCAGCAGCTCACGGATGACGGTTTGTCTCTGTGTTTTCATGGCCAATAGCGAGAGGGTGCAGCCGACGCGTGCTGCATAAACATGCAATATAGATGTATAAATATGCGGAAAGGTTCTGTCAAGATCACCTTTCTCCTCTCCAGATCCGCACTCGCCCTAGTCAAACGAAAGTCGTATAGTGAACTATGGACCAGTGTTTCTCCACAACGCTGGAGGCTGCCGCCTCCCTTCATCAGGTGTCTTCGCCCTCGTCACAGAAGGCCGCTCAACGTGGCCTTTCGCTGCTCGACCCTCGCTTTGAGTTCGACTCCTGCGGTGTGGGTTTTGTAGCCTCGACGGGTCCTTCGCCCAGCCATCCCATTCTCGAGTACGCCCTGACAGCGCTGGCGCGCCTGGCCCATCGTGGCGCCGTTGCGGCGGACGGAGCCTCGAGTGACGGCGTGGGTGTTCTGACGGGGGTGCCGCGGAAGCTGCTGCTCGATGCGACGGGATATGTGCTGCCGGAAGCGGAGGACCTCGGCGTCGGCATGGTGTTCACCCCGCAACGGGAGACACGTGCGGCCGGGGTGCTGGAAGAGGCACTGCGCCTGCAAGGGTGCACGGTACTCGGCTGGCGGCAGGTGCCGGTCAACGTCGCCGTTCTGGGAGAGATCGCAAAGTCCACGATGCCGGAGATCCGGCAGGTTCTGGTGACATCGGGTGAGGACACGGAGGGCTTTGATAAGCGCTTGTATCTGGCGCGCAAAGCTTTTGAGCGGGCGGTGCTCGCGGACGAGGCCGCTGGCTACGTATGCTCGTTGTCCTCGCGGACTCTGGTCTATAAGGCGATGTGCCTGGGCAGGTTGCTCCCGGAGTTCTACCCAGATCTGCAACAACCGGACTACCTGACGCAGTTCGCGGTCTTTCATCAGCGTTATGCGACGAACACGTTGCCGGCGTGGCATCGCGCGCAGCCGGGGCGACACCTGGCGCACAACGGCGAGATCAATACGGTGTGGGGCAACCGGGCTCGCATGGATGCGGCCGATGCCTCATTGCCTGCTGAGGCCAAGCCGGTCATCACGAAGGACGGCACCGATT
>CAXTGN010000934.1:0-2057 GCA_964243455.1 uncultured Acidobacteriaceae bacterium | reverse complement strand
CAGCGACAGGTCCATCCCGCAAATCAGCAGCGCCAGCAGCGCCCCCACCCCGGCGGAGGGCAGCGTGGAGAGGATCGTCACCGGATGGATGTAGCTTTCGTACAGCACCCCGAGCACGATGTAGACAGTGACGAGGGCCGCGAGGATGAGCAGGCCTTCGTTGGACTGGGAGCCTTCGAAGGCGGAGGCGGTGCCCTGATAGTTGGCGACGACGCTGGCGGGAAGGTTTGCGTCCTTGACGACCTTGTCGATGGCCTCGAGTGCCTGACCGAGGGAGTAGCCGTGCGCCAGATTGAAGGAGACGGTGACGGCCGGAAACTGACCCTGATGGTTGATCGAGAGTGCTTCGCTGGTTGTCTCGAAGCGGGCAAAGGCGCTCAGGGGAACGGGGTTGGAATTGCCTGTGGCCACGCCGTTGCCTGCGCCGGACGAGCCGCCGCCGGAGGTTGCGCCGGCCGTGCCTGCGGCCGCACGCGTGGTGCCGCCCGAGGAGGTGTTTGCGCTGGAGCCGGTGCCGGCAGACGTGGAGCTGTTAAGGGTTGTTTGGGTGCTGCTGGTTCCGGAGGTGGACAACGCGGAAGTGCCCGCGGCATTGGTGCGGCTGGAGGTGGTCGACGTTGTCGCCGTGGAGCTCAGGGCGGAGGTCGAGGCAGGCGCTGAGGACACGCCTGCGTTGGAGGTTGCGTTCAGCAGCGAGTTGCCGGACGACGCCGCGTTGCCGGAGCCCGCACCGGAGGACGACCCAGCTGTCTGCGAGTTTCCGGCGGAAGCGGCGGCCGTTCCAGTGGTGTTGGCCGACTGCACGTAGATGTCGTTGAGGCTGTTGGGATGGTGCTGAAAGCTGGGGAGGGTCTCCAGGATGACGTGGTACTGGTTCACCTGCGTGTACATCGTGTTGACCTGGCGTTGGCCGAAGGCGTCGTAGAGCGTGTTGTCGATTGTGGCGGGCGTGATGCCGAAGCGTGTCGCCGTGGGACGGTCGATGACGAGGCGCTCCGCCATCCCGCCGAGCGACTGATCCGTAACGACGTCAGAGAGCTGCGGCAGCTGTTGCAGGCGGTTGACGAAGGCCTTGGATACCTGATTGAGCTCGCTCTGGTTGGGATCCTCGAGCGTGTACTGGTATTGTGTGCGGCTCACACGGTCTTCGACGGTGAGGTCCTGCACGGGTTGCATGTAGAGCTTAATGCCCGCGACTCTGGCGAGCTCGGGCTGCAGGCGGTCGATCACCTGTGTCGCACTGAGTTTGCGTTCCTCCACCGGCTTGAGCTGGATCTGGATGCGACCGCTGTTGAGCGTGGTGTTGGTGCCATCCGGGCCGATAAAGGACGAGATGTTGTCCACGGCAGGGTCGGCGAGAAGAACCCTGGCGAGCGCCTGTTGCTTTTCCGACATGGATGCGAACGAGGTGTCAGCCGAGGCCTGGGAGATGCCCTGGATGATGCCCGTGTCCTGCGTGGGGAAGAAGCCTTTCGGGATCGTCAGATAGAGGAAACCGGTAAGAACGATGGTAGCGACGGCAACGAGCAGGGTCAGCGTCTGGAAGCGCAGGACAAATCGCAGCGTGCGTCCGTAGAACGCGATGACACGTTCGAAAAAACGCTCCGAGATGTGGTAAAAGCCGCTTTGCTCCTCTTCCGGGATGTACTTGAGCAGACGCGCCGACATCATCGGTGTCAGGGTCAGGGAGACGAAGGCCGAGAGGATGATGGTGACGGCTAGCGTGACCGCGAACTGGCGAAAGAGGCGGCCGGCGACGTCCCCCATGAAGAGCAGTGGAATGAGCACGGCAATGAGGGACACCGTGAGCGAGAGGATGGTGAAACCGATCTGCTCGGAGCCGATCAGAGCCGCCTGCAGCGGGGGATAGCCTTCCTCGATGTAGCGGGAGATGTTCTCGATCATGACGATGGCGTCATCGACGACAAAGCCGGTTGAGATCGTGAGCGCCATCATGGTGAGGTTGTTCAGGCTGAAGCCCGCCAGATACATGACGGCCAGGGTGCCGATCAGGGAGAGCGGAACGGCAACCGACGGGATGATTGTGGCCGGGATAC
>CAXTGN010000933.1:0-2065 GCA_964243455.1 uncultured Acidobacteriaceae bacterium | reverse complement strand
CGGTCTTAAGGTCAGGCGTGATATTAGGCGCGTAGGCTACGAAAGCCGGCGAGAGAAGGGCCGGGCCGCCTGACAGCGCCGGTCCGTTCCGGTTGCCGTTGGCGTCGACCGGACTGTGGCAATTGCCGCAGGCGCCGACCACCTCAACGAGATAGGAACCCCGTTCGAGCCGGGTCTCGGCCCAGCCCGGCGACACTGTAGCAACGACGAGGCTGATGACCGTCATCATCCTTGCCATAGACGTGCGTCGACCAGGAGACATGGCTTTCCCCGAAAGCAACGGCGTGAAGTCTGCCCTGGACTGGTGGTGGCCGCAATCCGAACTATGCCACGAGGGTGAACATGTAGAGCTGCGGCGCCTTCATCGGAGTTCCTGCGTTAGGGTCAGCCGTCTGCGCCTGCGAGAAGCGTCTCTTAAAGGGTCCCGTGCGCCACCCCGCCACGTAAATCGGTCACCGATACGGCCAACTCGGCCGAGCCTGTTCGTCGAGCCGCACCGCGAACACCGCTACCGGCGCCGGGTCGCGATCGCTGGGAAGGGCGTGTCGTCCGGTAGACCGATCCGGTCGAGCGTCAGAACTAACCGTGGTAGCAAGCCTAGTCCGCCAAGTCGACGAACCACGCGACCACCGCATCAGGCCCGATCCACGGGTTCATATGCCCTGCGGCGCGCATCTCAGCGGCGAGCCGTTCAAATCTCCCGCGGGACGCCATGAAGCGCTGCAGCATGTCCGCATCGCCTCGAGCCGCGGTGTCGCCGAGCATGTCGATCGCTCCTCGCAGGACGTGGCAGGCGAAGTCCCCACCGCGATCACCTAACGTGAAGAGGATCCCGAGAGCATCGATCGTCGGGGCAGTCTCGGAGGTAATGAGGTCCATACGTCAGGGTGCCACCTGAAGTACCGGACGCATCAGGATCTCCTCGATCAGCACGTTGGCTGGTTGCGCGAAAGCATAGACGAGGGCTTGCGCGACATCTTGCGATTGGAGCGCATCGAGTTGAGCTCGCCGGTCCTGTAACGCGTCGGCGACGTTATGGCCGAATTCGGTCCAGACGGCTCCGGGCTCGATGACTGATACACGGATGCGGTCGGGACCGAGTTCTTTGCGCAAAGCATCATGGAAGCCGACGACAGCGAATTTCGTGGCGCTGTAGACGGACCAGTTCTCGACACCATAGCGGCCCCCGACGCTCGACACCGAGCAGATCATCGCGCCCGCACGGCCGCGCATAAGTGGGATGGCAGCCTGGGTGCAGTGCAGGACGCCATAGAGGTTGGCATCGATCATCCGGGTCCAGTCGACAGGATCACTCGTTTCGAACTTGGAATTGATCCCCAGCCCGGCATTGTTGAAAAGCAGGTCAAGGCCACCAAAGCGGTTCTTCACGTCGTCGAACAGCGTTTTGACTGCTGCGGCATGGCTCACATCGACCTCGATCACGGTCGCAGCATCGCCGCATCGTGCCGCAAGCGCCTCAAGACGGTCGCGGCGGCGCGCCGCTAAAACGACGTGTACGCCTTCTGCAACGAGGAGCTCGGCTGCCGCTTCGCCGATGCCGCTTGACGCGCCCGTAATCACCGCGACCTTGCCGGTGAGGTCCTGCATTTTCATGATTTGCCTTCCAACCCCGGACCAGTTCTCGCCACCTCGGGCGTTTGTCTCCGCATCACCGTACGACTGCGCTAAAGAGCGAGTTCCAGCTTCAGCGTTCGAATCACGATCGGGCCTGTCGTCAAAGGTAACACTCGAGCCGCGAACATACATGTTGCTGACCGCTGCCCCGAAGATAGCCAATGGATGGCGGTAGGCCGGGCGCCGGCGTTGTGGTTTGTCAGTCATGCCTAGATATTGCAGCCGCAGTTTTGTCGCCTCGCTCGCAACGCGCCAACATCCTCACCACCTCTGGACGTCAGCGACCGCTTGAACGAAGCGATCGACGTCCTGTCGTGGCCCCGTGATGTCGAAGCGGGTCGTCCAGCCATCGCGTTCCGACACGACGACTAACCCCTGCTCCCGCGCAACCGCCTTAATGTCCGCTACGATCTTCCAACGGACCAGGAAG
>CAXTGN010000932.1:659-2066 GCA_964243455.1 uncultured Acidobacteriaceae bacterium | reverse complement strand
CGCTATCAACGAACCGAAACTTGCCGTCCCGATCCTCTCGGCCAACGCATTCGACAGCACATTAAAGAATGGCAAGTCCAGCAAGAGCGTGCCAGCGATACAGAAGGTGGATCAGCCATGAGCGCAGGCACTATCAGTTCAGAGAACTCCACCCAGGGACTTTTCTGTGTCTGTACCGATGACACCGTCGCCCATGTTGCAGGAGAAGCCGCAGCGAAAGTAGACGGATGTGTGTTCTTCGGAGGTTTTCCCGAATACATCACGGCTGCGAAACGCCCCCAGTTTGCTCCACAGATACGCGCTGCAAAATCATGCGTGGCTCTGATCGACTTCGACCGGGATCCGGAGCTTGCGCTACAAACGACAGAGCGCCTTCATCAACTCTTTCCTCAACGCATCAGTATCGTCGGCATAAGCCATGCACCGGACCCGAAGTTGCTCATGCGCGCCATGCGCATGGGGTGCGTTGATTATCTAAGTAAGCCAGTTGAGGCGCTGGACCTCTCCGCGGCACTGGCACGTTTCCAGGCAGCAGCGCATACCAGTGAACAGGCAGCGAACAAATTAGGCAGAGTGCTGGCCTTCTTTGGAGCCAAGGGAGGCGTTGGTACCACGACCCTCGCGGTTCACCTTGCCACCTTCCTGGTGCGGCAACACCACAAGAGGATCCTGCTGATCGACCACAAACATCAGTTAGGGCACGTGGCGCTCTATCTGGGATTGAAGGAAACGCAATATCACTTCACAGCCCTTCTGCGCAGTGTCGAGCGTCTGGATAGCGGCCTGCTCGATGGTTTTGTCCTGCGCCATGAGAGTGGCCTGGATGTGATTGCGTCCCCCGAAACCTCTGCTGCTGATGAGCACACCCGCCGGGATGATCTTGAACGAGTGATGGACTTCCTCCGTCATCAGTACGACTATATCCTTGTCGATTCCTCTGTCAGTTACGAGGATTCCAAATCTTCACTGATTGATCATGCTGACGATATCTACCTGGTCTCCACACCAGACGTTGCCGCCCTTCGCGACCTGGCTCGCCTGGTAGAAAAGCTGAGTCTCGGGGAAGCCGGCATGAGCAAACTGCAACTGGTTATCAACCGCGCCACGGCAGATGATTCTATCTCCTCTCAGCTGATCAACGCAGGAGAGCCTGTCCTGCCGGATGGTAAATCCAATTTCAGTCAGCAGATAGCAGCGTGGGCAGCAAGCGTTGCCGACGTGAGTGAAATGCCGACAACGCAGAAGAGCAAATTCGCCTTCTGGAAGAAGAAGGAGTAGTCGTCATGCCTGAAGAAGCTCTTTACATGACACTACCGGCGCGCATAGGTGAGAGAGATAACCACGCCCGCACCTCACCTGCCCTTACAGATGCTGCGTGGCATGCGATCAAGAGTTCAGTGCATGCAG
>CAXTGN010000932.1:0-649 GCA_964243455.1 uncultured Acidobacteriaceae bacterium | reverse complement strand
AACTTGTCTCATTACAAGCAGAAGACAATGGCGGCAAGGCACGGCTGCTCGCTCTTATCCTCCCGTTCGTAAGCGCAACCAATGTGCCGCTCAGCACGATCGAACGCGACCGCCTCGCTCAGGAGGTTCTGGATGAGGTATTCGGCCTTGGTCCTCTTGAGCCACTGCTTCAAGATCCAACCGTAAGCGACATCATGGTGAACACCTACAAACATGTGTTCATCGAACGTCGTGGGCTTCTTGAGAAGACGGATTATGCGTTCCGTGACAATGCCCACCTGATGCACATTATTGAGAAAATTGTCTCCGCCGTTGGACGGCGTATTGATGAAAGCTCGCCCATGGTCGATGCGCGTCTGCTCGACGGCTCACGCGTCAACATCATCATCCCGCCGCTAGCGGTTGATGGACCGATCCTCTCCATACGACGCTTCGGACATAAATCGCTGACTTCCAAGGATCTCGTGAGCAATCAATCGCTCACCACGCAGATGCTAACGGTACTTGAAGCAGCAGTCCGGGCAAGACTGAATATCGTGGTTTCCGGCGGTACCGGCGCAGGTAAAACCACATTGCTGAACGTGCTTTCGGGCTTCATCTCCGAGAAGGAAAGAATTGTCACAATCGAAGATTCTGCAAAATTGCAGAT
>CAXTGN010000931.1:0-2066 GCA_964243455.1 uncultured Acidobacteriaceae bacterium | reverse complement strand
GGCCTCCGGCACCAGCATGGTCGCCAGCATCTCCGGGGTCGCGGCGGGGCCGTGCATGCCGGGGCGGTCTGGCAGCAGGCCGGTGGCGTTGGCGATCGCGCACATCTCGATCATCGTCTTGGAGCCGTCGATGAACTCGACGAGCATGCGCGGGTTCATGTGCCGCAGCCGGGCCTCCTCCTCGTATTCCGCGGGCTTGGCGTCGTAGCGAAGCGGATTGTTCTTGCCCTTCCCGGCCGCGACGATGGGATAGCCGAGGCTGCGGACGAAGTTGATGATCTCCATCGCCGCACTCGGCTCATCGCCGGCACCCAGCGAGTAGCCCACCCCGGCGCGACGGGCCTCGCGAACCAGCATCGCGCCGACGGTCACGTCCGCCTCGACATTCATCATCACCACGTGCTTGCCGTGGCGCATCGCGAGCAGCGCCAGTTCGGCGCCGATGCCGGGATTGCCGGTCGCATCGATGATCACGTCGACCTGGGCGGCCTTGCACGCCACCGTGCCATCCTGCGTGATCGCGATCTTGCCAGCGCCGATCGCCTCCTCGGCCTGCGTGGATCCGGAACATGACCGTGCCGCCGCGCGCGGGATGCCCGCGATGTCGAGGGCGGTCCAGGCCATGTCGACGCGCATCTCCGCCAGCACGGCCAGATCGATGCCAGGCATCAGCGAGAGCTGGGTGACGATATCGGTGCCCATCTCGCCGCAGCCGATCAGGCCGACCCGGACCGGACGTCCCTGCTCCGCACGTCGCGCAAGCTCCCCAACGATGCTCATGATCGCAATCCTGTCTCGGCTGCGTTACCCGAAGCCCGCGGATCAAGCCGGCCTCATCTGCGGCCTAAAATGACCGCACAATTATATGTAGGTCAACACAATTGTAATATGGCGAGCGCATCCTCCTGAGGCTTGCGAAGATGTGGTACTCCGCATCGAGCGACACTTTTTGTGGCGGTGCACAATGCGGAGCACGGGCAAACCGACGTCGCGCCGCTCGCAATATTTATGAGATCGAACATCTTGACGTCTTTTGACATAAATGTTTTGGTCTGGCGATCGACGACGCGATGCGCTCGGTGCATCGAAGCTGAGGAGCTCGGTCATGAGTTGGGGCACTGGGCTGCTGCTGTTCGGTCTCTGCTGGGCCCTGCAGATCGCCGGCACGATGCTGCAGATGCGGCACTACCGACGGGTCCTCGACCGGCTGTCCACCCAGTGGAACGACGGCTATGTCGGGACCGGCAGCGCTCGCGCCCGCTTCGGCCGCGGCGCCATCACCATACTGGTGGTATCCCCTTCCGGAGCGGTGCGTCAGGCGCTGGCGATGCAGGGGCGCACCGTCTGGGCCAAGTTCAAGCCACTGCCGGCGCTGGTCGGCACGGATATCGGGCAGTTCCGCACCGGCGCGGTGTTCCGGCCGCGGGAAGTGCGCCTCGCCGAGGCGTTTCGACGCGCGGTCGAGCAGGTCGACAGGATCATCGCCGAGAGAGCGAGCTCGACCGCGCTGTCGCCGGCGGCCGCGCCCGGCTGAGCCGAGCCGCACGTTTGGTCGAGGCTGCTCGGAGTGCCCCGGCAGGTTGAGTTTCGTGGCGCAGTGGGAGGGAGGACAAGATGCTGATGCTTTCGCATTTCGCCGAGGCATTCATCGGCGTGTTCAACGAGGGCGGCAGGACGTTCGTAGCCTTCGTCACCGGCATCCTGCCGACGTTGATCGTGCTGCTGACGGCGGTCTACGCCCTGATCGAGATGGTCGGAGAGCAGCGCGTCCACAACCTGGCGCGTTTCGCGGGTCGCTACGCGATCAC
This sequence comes from uncultured Acidobacteriaceae bacterium, assembly GCA_964243455.1. GTDB lineage: Bacteria > Acidobacteriota > Terriglobia > Terriglobales > Acidobacteriaceae > Granulicella. Next base: position 258 of record CAXTGN010000931.1, on the reverse strand, counting down.
CCGCTACACGGTGCTTCCGGTACTAGCGATGTTCTTCCTCACCAACCCGATGGCCTACACCTTCGGCGTCTTCATCGAGGAGAAGCACAAGCCGGCGTTCTACGATTCCGCGGTGTCGTTCTGCCATCCGATCACCGGCCTGTTCCCGCACGGCAACTCCAGCGAGCTGTTCGTCTGGCTCGGCGTCGCGCACGGGCTGACACGGCTGCATCTTCCGCTGGGACCGCTCGCGGTGCGGTACTTCATCGCCGGCCTCGT
>CAXTGN010000930.1:0-2068 GCA_964243455.1 uncultured Acidobacteriaceae bacterium | reverse complement strand
TTGCTTGGCCAGTGATTTCACGAAATTCATCGTGGCCGCCTTGGTCTGCGCGTAGTCGGAGAGGTCTGGCGAGGGATCGTAAGCCTGCTCCGACGTCGTAGCGATGATGGCGGAGCCCGGCTTCATGTTGGGCAGTGCGGCCTTGATGATGTAAAAAGGCGCGTAGATGTTCGTCTTCATCGTCGCGTCGAAATCCTCGTCAGACACCTCCAGGATCGATGCCCGAGACTGCTGCCGCCCTGCGTTGCTGACGAGGATATCGAGGCCGCCGAGTTGGCGAACGGTGTCTTCCACCAAACGACGGCAGAACGACGCGTCCCTGAGATCCCCAGGGATGGGAACCGCCTTCCGCCCCGCGGCCCGGATCATGTCGACGACCTCGCGGGCGTCGGGCTCCTCTTCCGGAAGGTAGTTGATAGCGACGTCGGCGCCTTCGCGAGCAAAGGCAATGGCGGCGGCTCGGCCCATGCCGGAATCGCCGCCCGTGATCAGCGCTTTGCGGCCGGCCAGCCGCGCCGTCCCCTTGTAGCTTGCTTCACCGTGGTCGGGCTTAGGATCCATCTTGCCGGCGAGCCCCGGCCAGGATTGCGTTTGGCGCGGATAAGGCGGACGGGGGTACTTGGTCGTGGGATCTTGTAGCGGCTTCGGCGTCATAGCGGCTACCGAACTCTGAGCCGGTGCCGGAGAGGCGGTGGCGATCGCTGCCAGCCCAAGCCCTGCACCGCCAACAATCTGGCGGCGCGAAAGTGGATTCTCCTTTCGCGGCATGATCACTACCTCCAAAGGCGGACCTAAATCCGCACGGCGGCAGTCAAACTCATCCAGCTACCGGAAGGTCCTGCGACCGGCCGTCGCCGGCATCGAGATGGGGTGTTTCAATCATGCGATCAATCAAGAGGACGGGCACCAACACGACATCGCCTTCCCTGGTTGCATTCTATGAGGCTCTGATGAGGCATCTGCACGATATGGGTGTTGAATGACAGCTAACATGAGAAGCAGCGTTAGTTTGGCACCTGACGTTCGATCGATGCGTTCGGCTGATTGCGACGTCGACTATCGGCCCAGGAGCATCCTCATGCCCCGTATGCCTGACGATTATCACGATGCCTTCGCAAGAGCGTGGTTTGTCTTCCGAGCGTGGCGCGAGGGCGCGCCGGCACCCGTCATCGAAATACGCGGCATGCCGGCTACGATCGATCGGATGTGTGGCTGCTGTGGAGGTGCAGCGACGTGATGCCGGAAAGCCTCTCGGACGCCATGGCCGATCAAGCACCGCTCGGCAAGCCGCTGCAGCATTTTACCTACGCGAGCGAGGCCCGGCTGCTGCGGCTTCTCTACCTCCGTGATTTGCTCGCCAGGGCCGAGCGTGCATTGAAGGCCGCATTATGACAGCCGCTGCCAAGCTCACCCGTTGGACGATGCCGTTCGAGATGACTCGACTAGGATAGCCCGGGAGGCGAAGAGAACCGACCGATCGGCCTCTCGTGGCGGGAGATCCGCACAACGAACCACCCGTGTCAGGTTTCAAACGTCGGCGCGACCCCACAACCCGCCGACCGGGGGTGGCTATCATTGGCGTACACGTCGCCCCCGTCCTACCCCGGAAGCCATCCTTTTGCCTGCCATCGTCTAGCAGTGCTTTTGCGTAAGCCTCTGGCGACAGATTGTAGTCGCCGCGTTGCGAAACACCCGGCCCTCAATCTCGGTTCGCGCATAAGCAGAACAGATCAAAGTTTCTTGCGGGGCATGGCGGGGACTATGGCCTCTCGATCGACAACGTCAATCGGCGAAGCCGTCGAGATATGTCTCGTTCAAGTAGACCTCGCCCGTGCTGAACCCTCCAGCTTTGAACGCTAGCCCTTTTCCGACGAACTTCTCGTTCGCAGAACGGAGCTATATAGAACCTCTTCAGCTCGCTCATGGCCGTCTGTCGTATTGCAGACGCTTTGCCCGAAGCGGCAGAGGCCCCGGCTAGATCCTTCGGTCGGCGCCTGCACGTCCACCACCCGCGAGGGAGGCCCCCCCGGGGGTCAAAGGGACCGTCCGGCCAGGAGGGCCCGACGCG
>CAXTGN010000929.1:0-2069 GCA_964243455.1 uncultured Acidobacteriaceae bacterium | reverse complement strand
TCGCATTCATCGTGCGAAGGATCGCACGAGACTGCCACAATCCGGTGTAGAGGATCCGACCTATTTTTTTGAGAGTTTGGGTTTCATTACTCCGGATCGCATGTTGGACCCGTACTTCGCGGAGTTTCTTCCCCAGAAAGCAGGGATCGAGGGAAATGCGCATCAGCATGCCGGCAATGAATTCCTGTACGTGATCAGCGGTGAACTGGACGTTAGGCATGGTGACGAGCTGCACCGGGTTCAGGCAGGAGACGGGATCTACTTCGATGCGACTTCCATACATAGTTACTTATGTGCTGGTGATGCCCCGGCTACGGCCATAATCATCGTGTCGCTGCAGCCGCTTGTCTCTGAGACGTCACGAACGCTGTCCCGGATCAGCGGAGCACAGTCCCGGATGCGTCTCGGCCGCCAAGCATCTTAGCTTAGATTTGGCGAATTCCGCCAAAAGCCGCAGTCTTCACGGATGCGGCTCTTGGTGCGTGTCCATGCGCCTCTCCCCGAACTCTCCTTGTCGTAAAGCGGGTCGGCACCGCCCAGAGAGACTTGAAGAGAACATCCAGTTCAGGCGCCTCCGGCTCTCTTCCCATGTAGACCCTGTGACCCTGACCCAACGCTTCTGACGTCTGACGGAGTGCCCAAAGTGCCTCGGGTATGGCTGTCGCCTCAGGGCCGAAATAGCGGAAATTACGACTTAGAAGAGTTCTTCCGTTCTTGTAGTACGGGTATTGCCCAATATCCCGGGCGAGATACGCTTCGTCAGCGTGCAACGAAGTCCGCCCTGTATGGGCCAGCGTGCCGTTGCCGCGATGAAACTCATAGATGCAGTCCGGGCGGGAGCGAAATCTGCTGCGAGGAGCGTAGTACTCGCGCGCGTCCATGGCTTCGCTGACGATGGCTGCGTAGATCACCGCATGGAGCGGATATCCCTCACGCAAGGCCAGGGAGCGGCTGGTCAAACCGAGGATGCGATCCCCTGGTTGTGCCGTGCGACGGATCGCTGGTTTGCAGATCGAGAGCGTCAGAAGTGGTGCCGCTCCGCGGTGCGGAGCAGGTGCGCAGGGCGCTCCGCCACGATCGCTGGTGAGCTTGTAGACAAAGGTCTTCGGCATGGAAAAGATCCGCTACCCTATAGCCCGGCCCTTGCCGAAGAGGTATCCGAGCAGGAGCGTAACGAGCGGCAGCGCCGTTTTTGTGATCAGGAGATCGAAGATGTAGTTTAGGGAGTCGCGCCATTGCTCATCCAGCAGCTTGTAGTTGCTGAGAGCGTCGCGGACCTGCTCCGCAGCGAGGCCGTTCAGGTTTGGCGCAGCGGGCTGATGGCTAAGGAAGTAGCTCAGGATAATGGTGCCAACAACAATGATCCAGAAAGCAAAGCAAGCCAGGAAGATCACGCCCCATCGCTCCAGGAAGGAAGGCGGCGCCAGTTGAACGGAGCCGATATCTGCTGCGGAGACCCGGACGATCTCAGGGGATGCGCTGACGTTCGGTTCGGGGTCCATGGCCGCTAGGGAAGAACGACGTCTTTCTGGATGTTTCCGGCAGCATCGGTAATCGAGATGCGCTTACCAGAGTCTTGGTTGGATGTCTCTGCTTTAAGGTACTGGTAGCTCGCGACGGCGCGGCGGATGACGTCGGCTTTCGTCGTTCCTTTGGCGAGCTCGCTCAGAACGTCATTGAACTTGTCGTCAATGTCAATGGTGAACCGGGGCATAAAACCTCCAGGCCTTGTCTAGCTTTACTGCATTCTGCAGTAGGTAGGATGCCACTCGCCCCGGGAAGGTACAACCTTTATCTCGGTAAGGGTCATGCGCGTGGGATGAAAGCTGATCGAACCTTCCGGAGTCCGCGTGGCGTTTCCGAGGCCACAGCGAAGCTGCGACGGCCATCCCACGGATTACCTGGAGCACGATCTTCGTGAACAGGAGAGATGGAGGCGCAAATGGCAACTGCAGTCATTCCGACCGACGAGTCGAAATTGAAGAGTGTTGTGGGAATTCAGCAAGGGACGGCATACAAACCTCTTCCGCAGAAGACGGAGGATGGTTATGTCACCGCACACGCCGTAC
>CAXTGN010000928.1:0-2069 GCA_964243455.1 uncultured Acidobacteriaceae bacterium | reverse complement strand
CGATCAACGCGAAAGCCGAGACGCTGCAGGAGAAAGCGCTGTGGCGTGGTCCCTTGAGAGGCGCCGCTGCCTCGTGCCGGCGGACGGCTTCTATGAGTGGAAGAAGCTAGACCCGAAGACGAAGCAGCCTTACGCGTACACCCTCAGCCACGGGCAGCCGTTCGCGTTTGGTGGCCTCTGGGATGCATGGAAGGACCCCAAGAGATGAGCGTTGCGGTGTGCAATCCCAAGGTGGGGAACGTGCGCAACAACGGGCCGGAGATGCTCGTGTGCCCGAGTGCGGGCGATGAGTCGCTCTCAGAGCTGAACAGCAAGTAGGTAACAAGTTCCCGGGCCGGCCTTCTCGTCCGATGCGACTGTACAAATGAGGCGGGGAAGGACTGCTCCCACCTCGCTCGACTGCACTTCGGTGCGCTGCTTGCAGCCGCAGAGCTAGGTCACAGTTGAACAGCTGCATCATCCTCTTGAGCGTAAGACATTGATTCGAGAGGAGTTGTAGGGGACCTAACAGTTAGGAACCGTTTCAAACCTTAGCAATTGTGGCCCCCAGCGCCTAATGTCCTCAATCGTGATTGGGAATAAAAGAACCGAGGATCTGAAAGCCAATAGCGGCATGCGGCAAAACTGGCGGCTGGACGACCTTCACGGAAGCGCACTCGCCAAGCTTCGAAGAGAAACAACGGGGCTTGTTCCTGACCAGACTCGCCTACTCGAGTTGGATGGCCGCCATGTTAGAGGGATCCGCGCCACCTTGTGGTCCTCTAAGAAGATTGTGCTGCGCTTCGCGGGTTCATGGGCGGCCGGTCTCCGCGCCCTCCGGCGATCGCCCGTGCTGATCCAGCATTTCAGTCGCAGCCCCTCCCGAAGTGCCCTCCAGCGAAGTCGGTTGTGGCGCGTGGGCGCCACCTTTAGAGGCTGGCCGTGAACTTACAGACATCACCCGTAGCGCCAGACCCGGAAGGGCCATTCTGCGGAATTTGTTTCTTCAGCCACAAAAGGGATCAAGGAGAAAGAACCATGAGATTCATCCAATCAAGGAGGGCCCTGCCGGCGCTGGTTTTGCTGCTCCTCCTGGCTATCTCCCACGCCTCTGCCCAATTCCTAAGCGGAGTCAACGGCATCGCTCATGACTCCTCCGGGGCAGCGGTACCCAATGCGACCGTCACCATCACGGATAAGCGGCTTGGGATTAAGCGAACTGCGACCACGAATGACTCAGGGTACTTCCGCTTTGACAGCATCGCTGCCTCCGCCTATGCCGTTGAGGTTACGGTGACTGGCTTCAAGAGTTGGCAGGATCCGAATCTGGTTCTTCAAGTCGGTGAAGTTCGCGAGATTAGCCCCGTTCTGGAGGTCGGCGAGGTTTCTTCCAGCGTAACCGTGAGCGCCGATGATGTGGCCCTGAACCTTAGCGCACCCACCACGGGATCCGTGATCTCCGAGACCACGGTGCACGACGCGCCCTTGGTGGGCCAGAACGTGTACGGGTTGGCCGTGCTGGCGCCGGGGGTGACGGGAAGTGGCGTGACCTCGGCTGACAACTATACCAACGAGTACGCAATCAACGTGAATGCCAACGGTCTCCGCCAAGAGATGAATGGCTACTTAATTGATGGTGCGTACACGGATACCCCGTCTCGTGGAGGTGGCACCTCGATCTCGCCCAACCCGGAGATCGTGCAATCGATCAACATCGAGACCAACAACTTCGACGCCTCAAAAGGGCGAAACGCTGGCGCCACCATCGACGTCTTTACAAAATCCGGGACCAATCAGTACCACGGCACGTTTGACTACTACTTCACCAATAACTCACTGACGGGGCGCACGGAGTTTCAGCAGTCGTTGCCTTCCTCCGAGCGCAATGAATTCAGTGGCACTTTTGGTGGACCAGTCATCAAGAACAAACTTTTCCTGTTTGGCGCGCTAGACATCCTGCGCTCCAGCGTAGCAAACTCCTCCGTGGCCGTTGTGGAAACGCAGGACTTCGTTAATTGGGCCAAGGTGAACCTGCCCAACAGCCTGGGCACGCAGGCCCTACTGGCTGCACCGCCGCAGAGCTATCCTTC
>CAXTGN010000927.1:1790-2070 GCA_964243455.1 uncultured Acidobacteriaceae bacterium | reverse complement strand
GACCGGTGCGTCTGACAGCGTGAAGCAGACTACCACTGCGGTGCCAAATCCCACGAGAAGGCTGCGGAAGCTCCAGCTGGGACCAGGCGGCCTGGATCATCGGCAAGCAATCGCGCAGGCTCACTCTGCGGCAACCTGTATTGGTGCTGCATCGAGCCAGCACAGTTCGGCGTTGACGGCGGCCACCACTGTGTCAAGTTCCTCGTCCGCCATCAAGTCGAAGAGAGGCAGGCTGACGATCCGCGCTGCCACATCATTTGTTATCGGCAATTCGCCGCCG
>CAXTGN010000927.1:0-1780 GCA_964243455.1 uncultured Acidobacteriaceae bacterium | reverse complement strand
TTGCGTGTTGCGCAAAGTAATCCTGTTGTTGGAGATGCGGGCTGAAGTAGGTCCCGACAGTGATCCCCCTCGCCGCCAGTGCCGCAACGAAGGAAGCCCGGTCGACGCCTGGCGGAAGCAACGCAGGGACAAATTGATACGCCTGCCGCTCTGCCCGGAGCGGCTGGAAGCGCAGCATGGACAACTCCGTTCGGTAGCGCTCCGCAAGGCTGACCCGGCGTTGCATGACGGCTTCGTATCGCTCGAGGCAGAGCGAGCCGAGCAACGCGCCGACCTCGCTCAGCTTGCCATTCAAGCCGGGCATCGTCGCGGTCCTGGGACCTCCGAAACCAAAATTGCACATCGTTCGCAATTCGCTGACGAGTGCGTCGTTTCCACTATAGATCAGGCCCGCCTCACCGGTCGCGAAGGACTTCGTGGCGTGCATCGAAAATACCACGGCGCCGGAAAAACCGGTCCCGAACCCCGTGCCACCGGCTGACTTGGTTCCCAGTGAGGCAGCCGCGTCAACCACCACCGGGATGCCGTAATCGGCCATGATCCGCTCGTACCAGCTCAGGTCGATATCGAAACCGAATGTGGCATACGGCATAACCACCGCAATCTCGCCGCCAAGCACCGAGATCAGGCGTCGCTCCGCATCGGCGCAAGCCGCCCAATTAGTCGGATCGATGTCGCAGAACAGGGGGGTGAGGCCGCACCGCCGCATGCGCGGCGGCCGCGAACGTGAAGGACGGCATGAGCGCGTAGCGTCCCCGCTGCGGCCGTGCCTGCACGCTCTGCTGAACCGCAAGCATCAGGCCGATGGTGGCATTGCAGACGGTCAGGCAACTGCCCTGGCCGCCGAACATGCTTGCCGTCATGTCCTTCTCGAAACGCCGGCTGATCGGTCCGTAGTTGCTGAACATTCCGCTCTGCTCGATCTCACGCAGACGGCCAGAGGCTTCGCTGAGTTTCGGCGGGTTAGGCCTTGTGAAAGGGATGGACATGTCCCGCTCCTAATGAGTGATCTCGAATACGCGAGCTGTATGTCGGGGCCGCCGTTCGGCAGCATCATGTGCCGTCGTCGGTTCAGTCCGGCGCAGCACCGCGTTCACGATCAGGGCGCCGACGTCGTGCTGCCATAGCCACAGACCGTTGGCCTGGCCACGGAAGCTTGGCTCACCCCCCAGTGGGCCGCTCGGCACGAAGCCAGCCGCAAGCCCGATCCCGAACACGGTTGAGATCGGCTCGCCGTTCCCGTCCAGAACGTGGCACTGCCTGTCAACCATCGGCATCTGCGGAGCGGTCTCTGCCAGCAGCTTGATCCGTTCCCCGTCCTGGCCATACAGAGGCAGCCCGCGCGGGCGGTAGCCGAGGGCGAGCACCACCAGATCGGCGCGGTCGATCAGAGCCTGCGCCGCCGCGGGATCGGAGCCAATTTGATGCAAGAGCAGGCGCGCTTCAGGCGGACGTCCGCCGAGACCGCGCGCCTGCATGATGAGTTCGCGCGAATCGAGCCGGAAGCCTGCGAAGCGGAACACCTTGCCGCTGACTGGACAGATGTCGTCCTCACCCCACTCGAGGTAGCCCTCGGCCGCAGCAGCGGCGATGTCCGGGTAGTAGATGCGCAGCGGACGGCGATGCAGCAACGCCACGCCCCCGTCTGCGAAGGCGACCCCAGGAAGGCGATGGAGCAAGGCATGGGCGACCGCCGCAGCGCTTGTCGAACCACCGACGACGGCTACGCAAGGGGCCGTCTTGCCCGTCAGCATCTGCTGCACGCGTTCCAGCCCACTCG
>CAXTGN010000926.1:0-2075 GCA_964243455.1 uncultured Acidobacteriaceae bacterium | reverse complement strand
TCCCCGCAACATGGTGCGGGGCAAAAAGCAGGGCTGCCGGCAATCCGGGGGAGCGGTCTCGCGCCCACCACTCGATCTCTGGCTGCAGGTGTGTATGCCAAAGGCGCAGACCCAGGAGACTCGGCAGGACGTCAAGACTGAGAACACAGCAAAAGAGAAGCAGCCAAAGGCATCGTTTGCGAAGCGGCTGCGCGGAGACCGCCATGTACTTCAGGTAGAGCAGCAGTGTGGCAACGATGCCGAGCATCGCGTACACAGAACTCGCGACCAGAAGAGGCCTGGCGCCCGTCCGCACCACGTGCCCAATCTGTGCACACAACTCGGTCCAGTAGTAGTAATACCGCATCGCCGGCGACTGGCCCTGAAAGGTAAAGAACGGATTGTGGGGCGGAACACAGTCGCGGATCGCTGCTTGCACCTGGGGCAAGCGGATCTCCCAGTCGGACGAGAAGACGGGTTCGTAGATGCGACCGCCCACGCGAATGGGTACCGAAGCGCACCATAGATACAGGGTGGCCAGCAACAGGCAGAGCACCAGCAGTCTTGCTTCACGATCGACGGGGATCTGCAAAGGCCGCGCACGATCCCGCACCAGCAGCACGCCGCAGAGCAGGGCAAGCAGAAGAAAGAAACCGACGGTCGCCGGCCAGGGCAGGATCCGTCCCAGAACGCTCGAGATGACCAGGCTCAGCGGAACGGAAAGACTTGTGGCCCAGAGCAGCTGTTCCACTCTTGACCGGGAACGGAACTCCATCAGATTCAGCCACCAGCCAAGCACAAAGCCGGAAGGCAGCAATAGGAGGAGGAAGACTGGCGTGGCCAGGAAATCCTGGAGGAACTCAGAGATCGTCAGGTGCATTCCGGCCAGATCCGATCGTCTCGGTCGAGGGCTGTGGATTCGCCGCTAGTGTAGCACCGGCCTTGTACAGGCTTCCGCCCACTGTTAGGCAACGCACTGGCTCGCTGCCCCTGGTTGCCCGGCTTACAGGGCCGCGTCCGTACGGGCTTCGCGGCCAGCCGCAATCAGTGGAAAGCACGCACTCACAGCCACGATCAACAGGATCGCTGCCTGGATCTGGCCCGTATGGAAGGGCCCTCCGAAGCTCAGCAGGTCGCCGGGCAGGAGCAGCAGAAGCAGGCCTGAGATCGCCGCCCACCCCGCATCGCGCAGCGGAAACCGGGTGGCGAGACTGAGCAGCATCAGGATCGGTACATACAGATGAACGATCGTGTACTCGTACGAGACTGGCGGAAGCAGGAGCATGCAAGCCATCAGGAAGAGGAGTCGGTTTTCCCAGGGAAGCCGCGCGACTCGCAGCAGGAACGCGCAAAGCACGCCCATTCCACACACCGGGTAGTAGACGCGCGACAGGGTAGCCGGCGAGCGCCCCTGGGTAACCGCGACAACCTTCCAAATGGAAAGAAAGGAATGGTCGTAACGCAGTTCAGAGCTTCGGAGCATATCGCCATAGTGACTCTGAAAGCCGGTAATACCACGCAGAAACCCTTCCGCCGCAAGGCTGATTGATGGGCCGGCGTATACCAACGCCAGCAGGGTCGCGACCCCGGCCACGAGCAGCCCAAGGAGCACATGACGAAGCCAGCCCCTCTTGCCCAGAAACAGCCCGAGCAAAAGGACGGGGTACAGCTTGAACGCAGTCGCGAGCCCAAAGCAGACCGCGGCAGCTCCGTGCCGTTGCCCACGCCAGCAATAGACGCCCGTGGCAACGATCGCCCAAAGAACGACCTCCAGATTGCCGCGCTCCAGCAGAAACACAGCGGGGTAGCTGAGCAGAATGCAGGAAAAGGCCGCGACGTGGGATCGGCCACCCCTCGGAGCGCTACGGGACTCTCGAAGAACCCAGAAGAGAAGGGCCGCCCACACGGCGAAGGTAATCAGCAGGTACCAGCTGATGCGATGGTGCTGCAGGTAGAAGAACCGGTAAAGCGGGGCCACAAGCGGAGGGTAGGCGAACCCGGATCGACCCTCGTTGGGCTGAAAAAAGGCAGCCGTGTGGAAGACATCGAACGTCGGCTTATAAAGATAGAAATCCGTGAAGGGGTGATACGGGGTG
>CAXTGN010000925.1:1514-2076 GCA_964243455.1 uncultured Acidobacteriaceae bacterium | reverse complement strand
CATTCTCCACCGGGTTGGAGCTTTCCAGGGCACGGCTCCAGACATAGAAACCGCTTACGGTGAAGCCGCGCGACATAGCCTTGGTGGCTGAGATTTGCAGTCCGTTGTAGTTTGAGGTTTGCGTTGAGATCAGCTCGGTGATTCCGGTCAGGGTGCCGGCGGCACCGGGAGCACCGGCATCGTATTGACGACGTACGTCGGTGCTCGACGCCGCCGTGCTGGGCGTGCCAAAGATAGTGGAATACGGGGCGTAGTTTGCGTCAACGAACGTCTGCAGGTGACGGCCGAGGGTGCAGACATAGGCTGTGGTCAGGCTTACGTTGTACGGCAACTGTCGCTGGATGCTGACATTGAGCTGATACACCGATGAATATTTTATATTCGGATCGATCGCTTCAATGCTGGTGTTCGGATAGAACTTGGGGGCCGATGGGGTGAAGGTGTAGGGAAAAATACCCCCGCCAGGAGCCGTGCTGGGAAAGTTGTAGGCGGGTCCGCCGTACACATTTGTGAGGGATGGCGTAGGACCAAAGGCGTTGCGAATGGAGAAAGGCGCGGCGTT
>CAXTGN010000925.1:575-1504 GCA_964243455.1 uncultured Acidobacteriaceae bacterium | reverse complement strand
ACCGGGCTGGTTCCATTCATTTCCACTGGGAATAGCAAAGAAGATGCCCGCGGCAGCACGCAAGGAAGTTCGGCCATTCCCGAATGGATCAAACGCAAAGCCTACACGAGGCGAAACATGGGTGAATTGCGTACTGATGATGCCGCGACCTATTCCATGGTCACCAGGGAACAATTGGCCCTTGGGCGCAGTGGGAGTGATCATCGACTGCTGTCCTGGGACAAAGGAAGCCGTCCTATTATGGGCATTCACTGGTGTCGTGTCGCGATCCCACCGGAGACCATCACCAAGGTCGGCGAGGTCGCCGTGACGCCGGCGACGAAGTCGGCGATCGCGTTTCCCGTGGTGGTTGGTGCGGAGGTCGAGAAGCCGACATCACCATAGTTGTTCAGATTGGCAAGGAACATCGTTTTATCAAGAGCGAACTCCGCGCCGATCGATAGATTGTGCTGCCCCTTGGTGCTGGTGACAACATCGCGTAATTCATAATTGTCGGAACCGGTGACCGGTCCAGCATTCGGATTTCCCGTGTTAAACGCGCCACTGACGTTCAGATAGGGCAGTCCCGCGGGTTCTGATCGGCTGGGCCGGTCACAGGGAGCAGGGATCGTCCACCCATGGCCCGCGTGAAGGTGAGCCAGGCCTGATTGGCTGTGCTGGAAGAAAAGGTGTGGACGTCGGCGAGAATAACATTTGTCTGGGCTGCAGCGGACTGAACTCCAGTCCAGTTGATGTTGCCGCCACCACTGGGTGTGGACGTGGTCTTAACGAAGAAGTAGGTCGCCGTTACGTGATCCGCGGTGCCGATGTTTTCGTCATACTTGGCCAGGTATTCGTCCGAGTCGGTTGGAGTGGTGTAGATGCCAAGGTATCTTCCACCACCACTCGTCGGCAGAACAGCACCGGTGGGCAGCGGGACCGAAACACCG
>CAXTGN010000925.1:0-565 GCA_964243455.1 uncultured Acidobacteriaceae bacterium | reverse complement strand
ATTCACATTCAGAAAGTTCGCAGCTGTCGGGTCCAGGAGATTGAATGGCATGCAGTTCAGCTTGGCGACCATGCAATTGGGGCTGCTGTTTGTTCCATTCACCTGCGTCTTGGTGCCCGGCATGTAGACCTTGAACGTGTCGGCGGTAAAGTCGCCCAGGCGCTCGGCAGCAGTGGGGGTCACACCGCCTGAAACAGTTCCTCCTTGCACCTGCCGTAGACCCGCATAGCTGAAGAAGAAGAAGGTCCTGTCATGCTTCAAGGGGCCACCGACGGTGCCTCCAAAGTTGTTCCGGTGATAAGGGTTCTTCACCAATGTTCCAGTGATCGGATTGGGAGCTGGATTCCAACCAAACGCGTTGAAATCGGTATTGCGATTGAATTCAAATAATGAGCCGTGAAATCTGTTGCTTCCTGACTTAGTGACAACCGTAACGACCGCACCGGAAAACTGGCCGTACTGGGCCCCGAAAGCATTCGTTTCAACCCGGAATTCTTCTAACGCATCCGGGTTTGGAGCAGGATTTCCGTAGTTCCGCATGCCTGTGATGTTGTTTCCGCCGTCA
>CAXTGN010000924.1:0-2076 GCA_964243455.1 uncultured Acidobacteriaceae bacterium | reverse complement strand
ATCGCAGGCGGGCGATGCTGCAGAGGTCACAATTTGGCAACGCCGCTTTTTCGTAACCGACGGTGTCAAACAGTTCTTCGTTGAAGCTAACGAGATCGACTGGATCGAAGCAGCGGATTACTACGCCTGTCTACACGCTGGCAGTAGAGCCTATTTGGTTCGCCAGACGATCCAGAGTCTTACCGAGCTGTTGGATCCAGCGTGCTTCCTACGTGCACATCGGTCGGCGATTGTGAACCTGGATCGAGTTCAACAGCTGGTGCGCGACGGTCGTCGTGGGGGATACCTGGTCTTGACAGATCAGTCCAGAGTGCCGGTCAGCAACTCGTGTTGGAAGGGTCTCGTAGACGCTATGCGCGTTCGATAACGTTTCCCGCAATCAATGTTGGAGCAAAGCTGAACTGTCGCTGGGCGTGCAAAGTAGAAATGTCAGTCTAATTTCTCCTTCGTCGTCGTGCGGTGCGTAATGTGGGAACCGCCGTTCTTTGGCGGTTTCCAAGGCCTGTGGGAAGGGTGGGAGACAGGACAGTTCCATCGTCCTGTCTTCCATGCTTTCCATCAGCCGTCATTTCCACCGCGGCGCGCGAGCGCGTTTTCTCGTCGAACTCTGGACCATAGATGATTCGCGGTCGCTTCTTGTAGCCGGTCTTCTCGCTGTTGGTCATGACCTTGGTCGCCAGCTTGAGGTCCTGCTGCGCCTTGACCAAGGTCAGTGCGTGACCCAGGCGCTTGTTCTCCACGATGGCCGTATGACTCACCCGCTGGTCCTTGCTGAAGACACGGTAGGGAAGACTGTGTCCCTTCCAGCGAACTTCGAGCGGTCTGTCGGCAAAGTCGTACAACTCGACGTAGTGCGCCGCGAGCTTGTCTGAAATCTCACCTCTCTCAAGGATGACCTGCTTGCGGTCGTAGTGGAAGGCAAGTTGGGCCCCGACGTATCGCTGTTCGCGATGGCACAGGATGTCGCTGAGCTTCTGTGACGTCAGGTGGATGGGGCGATGCAGATCGTTGGGACTCTTGGCACGTACGGAGAAGCGTTCGTTATAGCGCTCCACGAAGCCGGGCAGGAAGGCGTTGCCGCCCTCTATGCCGCCGACACCGGCAAGACGCAGTTCCTTCACAAGCCGGTCTTGCAACGTACGGTTGGCACGTTCCACTCGACCCTTGGCCTGGCTGGAGTTCGCACACAGGATCTCGATGTTCAGCTCCGCCAATGCACGACCGAACTGCGTCATACCCTGTCCGCCCTTCGCATCCGGCTTGTTCACGCGGAAGACGGTGTGCTTGTCCGAGTAAAACGCGACAGGGCAGCCGTGAGCGTCGAGATAGCCGCGCAGGGTCTCGAAGTACGAGGCCGTGCTCTCGCTGGGAACGAAGCGCAGCTGCATGAGCCTGCTGGTCGCGTCGTCGATGAAGACCAGCAGCGTGCAGGGCTCGCCGCGGTTCTCGAACCAGCGGTGCTCACTGCCGTCGATCTGAACGAGTTCACCGTAGCTCTCACGCCGAAGCCGTGGCTGGTGGAAGGTCCGGCGCTGCTTGCGCGACAGCCACAGCCCGGCCTCGACCATCCATTTGCGCAGCGTCTCCCGCGAAACTTCAGCTCCGTGTCGCTCAAGCAGGGCTTCGGATGCCAGGGTCGGCCCGAAGTCACGATAGTTCTGCCGAACCAGTTCCACCACGTACTCGCGGAACCCAGCACTCAACTGATAGTTGGAGGCCCGTCCTCGCGCCTGGTGGATCAGCGCTCCACCACCACCGTCGCGGTACCGGTTCAGCAAACGCTGCACCTGCCTCATGCTCACGTCCAAAACTGCGGCTGCCGACTCGGTCGTCCGCCGCCCGGCCAACACCTCAGTCAAGACCTCGATCCGCTGCAAGTCCTGTTTGCTCATCATCACCCAGCCCAAAGCTCGCCTCCCAAGACTTCGTCTTGAGAGGGCAAAGCGACATTTCAGCTTTGCGGACTAGTGACATTTCAGCTTTGCGCTTACAAGCAAACGATACAGAATGTTTGTTATCAGACGCAGCGTAAGCCGTCCGAAATGAGCAGCTTACACCGTTTTTTGGCTTTGATTT
>CAXTGN010000923.1:0-2079 GCA_964243455.1 uncultured Acidobacteriaceae bacterium | reverse complement strand
CCGCGGATCGTCCGCAGGTTGAAGATCTCGATGCCATGCCGTGGGCAACCAAGATTTACAAGCGCGATATGGATGTCACGCGCTATAACGTGCCATTCCTGCTGCACCCCTACATTTCGCTCTACTCCACGCGCGGCTGTCCCGCACAGTGCACCTTCTGCCTCTGGCCGCAGACCCTTTCCGGCCATGCCTGGCGCAAGCGTTCCACAGATGATGTGGCCGCAGAGATGAAGTGGGCCAAGGAGAACTTCCCCCATGTGAAGGAGTTCTTCTTCGATGACGACACCTTCAACATTCAAAAGGCTCGCACCGTCGAACTCTGCGCGAAGCTGAAGCCCATCGGTCTAACTTGGTCCTGCACCTCGCGCGTCACCACGGATCGCGAAACACTCAAGGCCATGAAGGATGCCGGATGCCGCCTGCTCATCGTTGGCTTCGAATCAGGCGATCCGCAGATCCTGAAGAACATCAAGAAGGGTGCGACCATTGAGCGCGCACGCGACTTCGTCAAGGACTGCCATGATCTCGGCCTCGTCATCCACGCCGACTTCATACTCGGTCTTCCCGGCGAGACAAAAGAGTCGATTCGCAACACGATCAACTTCGCCAAGAGCCTGGACTGCGAGACTGTTCAGGTGTCCATCGCGCACGCCTATCCCGGCACCGAGTTCTACGACTTCGCCGAGAAGAACGACTACATCACCAACAAGGGCATGAACGATCATGGTGGCCACCAGATGGCCCATATTGAATACCCTGGTCTGCCTACCGAGTACGTGATGGAGATGGTGCATAAGTTCTACGATGAGTATTACTTCCGTCCAAAAGCTGCCGCGCGCGTTGTCTGGAAGGCCATTGTGAATCGCGATGTGCCCCGTCTTTATGTCGAGGCGAAGAGTTTCATGAAGTTGCGCAAGGAGCGCAACAACATGGTGCGCAAAGCCAAGGAAGAGAATGCACTTCGTCAGCAGGAATCTGTCAGCATGAACGCTTAAGATGCTATTGGTGTAAGCCCTCCCATGTTCGATCGGGTACCCGGGTCCGGCCTTCCGGACCCGGGTTTTGCTTGAAGCAAGACACGGTCGCCCTCATGAAACATCGTCTTAAAACATCGCAGTATGCTGTGCTCGTCGCGATCATGCTCACGGCTTCGTTGGGCGATACGTTGCTCTCACGCGGCATGGCGCAGATCGGACCGGTGAGTTCTCATCACCTTGGTCTCTTGTGGCACGCGCTCTCAAATGCCTACATCATCTGTGGCATCGTGCTCTTGATTGGTTTCTTCGCGAGCTACACGGCCGCGCTCAGCTGGGCCGATCTTACTTTTGTTATGCCGGCGACTGCGTTCGGCTATGTGGTTGTTGCCCTGCTCAGCCGTCTTTATCTGCATGAGCGGCTCTCCGGCTATCGCTGGGCCGGTATCCTACTTATCGTCTGTGCGGTCGGCTTCGTTGCCGATGGCCCATCCAAGACCGAGCATCCCTGCGAATTCGAAGCCGAAGCCGCAATGCCCAAGCAGAGTGCGTCGAAACTTGCCGTCATGGACGCCGGAGTCGGCCGTTGATCCACCTGGCCATCGATGGTTCCCGTGTGGTGCGCGACTGGACTTGCATGCTCGCCGTTGCCGCCCTCGCCATAACCGGCGAATGTCTGATTGCGTCCGCCATGCGCAGACTTGGCGACCTGGACCTCATCCGCGAGCGTAGCGGTATCGTCGGCACCGTCCGTGCCGTTCTTTCCAGCCCGCGTTTTGTTGCCGGGGCGCTCTGCATGGCCCTGAACTTCTTTGCCATGCTTTACACCCTGAGCCTGATGGAGCTTTCTCTCGCTGCGCCGGCGACGGCTGCGCTGACCTATATTGGCAATGCTGTGTCCGCCAAGCTGTTCCTGCGAGAAAACGTCGACCGTCGCCGCTGGTTAGCCGTCAGCTTCGTGGCAGTTGGCGTCGTTCTGCTTTCGCATTGAGCAATCGGTCTTGATATTAAGAGTGCGATGCACTCTGGTTGTCCTTCTCCACGGGTCTACATCCCGCCTGCTGCTTAGAAAGCCGAAAACCTCGGTTTACCAACGCAGCAAAGG
>CAXTGN010000922.1:477-2081 GCA_964243455.1 uncultured Acidobacteriaceae bacterium | reverse complement strand
AGAGTTGATCCTGGGCGGCCATGGATCTTCACTTCCACCTGTCTAGCTGTCCAGACTCCGCCCGACTGAGTCAGGCCCAGAGAAGTGAATTCCTTTACGGTTCCCGCATCTTTCAGCGTTTTCTCAACGTAAAGGGGATAGCCTGTCGTGTGGTCGAGCCACGTTTGAACTGCGGCATAGTGCGAGCGGTCCGAGGCGCCCGGCGTACTCTTCAATACATCGCAGTCATGGGTGCCGAGTCTGGCGCTCTTGAGGATTGTCTGGTCGTGCCAATAGAACTCCGGCTGGAGAAAGTCTTCGTAGCCAAAATCGCTGCCGGATATACCTACATTCCACTTATCGAAGGGCAACGAGACGAGTGCGGACTCGTGTGGACGAAAAACCCGAACTGTACTTTGACCCTCAGGCCGCATTTCAAACAACACGCTGACACGCCCGTCTTCGCTCGCACTTTCCGCGGGCATTCGGGATGGAACAATTTCGAGGAGCACGCGCAGAACCCCCGGGAACCAGTGTGCCTTGATCGCAATGGCGTTGCTGACGCGTCGCCCGCTTGCGTCCACCCGGACCAGGTGCCCGGTGGCACGAGAGTCCGTGGCTTCGATACGCTGCCGAGCACTGGAGATCACAGCCTGCGTCTCGGCCGCGTTCTCCGGGTGCGCAGGAAGCGCCAGCGACAGCATGGCCGCAACCACCACAGAGGCGAGTCTCATGGCACAATCCTTCCATCATGAATCCGGATATGACGCGGCGCGGAGTTCGCGATCTCGTCCTCATGTGTAATGACGATCAGCGTCATGCCGCGCGTCTTCTGAATGCCGGTAAGCAGTTCCATAATGCGCGCTGAATTCGCGCTATCGAGATTGCCAGTAGGCTCATCGGCCAACAAAATCAAAGGTTGGTTCGCCAACGCCCGAGCTATGGCTACACGTTGCCGCTCTCCCCCGGAGAGTTCATTTGGGTGCTGGCGCATCCGGTGCTCAAGCCCTACCTCGCGCAAGAGTGCTTCGGCGCGCTCCGCCCGGTTGGCTACACCGTCTCTCGTGGCGAGCATCGGGGCTTGCACATTCTCAATAGCGCGCAGGGTAGGCAGCAGGTAGAAAGATTGGAAGATAAATCCAACATGGTGACAGCGGTACGTATCCAGGCTTATAGAAGAGCCCAGCGCCGCACCCCGGAACAGGACTTCGCCGCTGGTGGGGGTGTCCAGACCTCCAAGTAATTGGAGCAGGGTCGACTTGCCACTACCGCTGTGTCCACTGATGGCAACAAATTCACCGGCGTCGATCGAGAGATCAACCCCGCGGAGAGCCTCGATTCGCCCTTCGTCATAATTTTTGCGCAGATTGCGCGTTTGCAGAATCGGATCAGACATGACACCGCACACAAGCAGCAGAGAGACTCGTGCCACGCGAAGCTGAAGAAACCAGCGCAGCCAGCTTGGGCAGCGGGAAGCAACATAGAGGGCCGTCCTGAAGCTTTCGGCCGGATCTCGATGAAGAGTGATTAGAGCGCATGCGCTTACGCGTCCCGTCGTGTTCGAAAGTGAACTGTCGTCAGTCCTGCACTGAGATGTTGTCTTTTATTGTAGCTCTCGGGCCACA
>CAXTGN010000922.1:0-467 GCA_964243455.1 uncultured Acidobacteriaceae bacterium | reverse complement strand
TGGGCTCGGCTAAATCGCGTTCGACCTCGCACCGGCAGAGATGCGCTCCCTTGAATTCCCTTGCCAGCATTGATACCACTGCTTATGCCTGGTCTCACCCCTGTTGCAGTTGGAGGAGAACAGTTCGGTGGTCGTCACCCAGCGGTCCAACGAAGGCAATGGCACTGCCGCACGCAACCAGCGGACGCCATGCAGCATCATGTCAATGGTTTGTCCCGGTCGCTCCATGGGGTGGTACGAAAGACGAACCTGCATCGCCAATCAGCATAGAAGAATGTAAGAATATGGAGTCTTCGCTTTCGGCTTAGGTTTTCAGGCTTGCACTGAACCTGAACGCAACAGCTCAATCTCTAGGAGAGCAGTGCATGTCCCGCTTGTTGTGGCTCTTGCTCTTAATTCCCGCCATTCCAATTGCGGGTTTGCTTTATCAGTGGGTCGGGTCGCGGTATGACCGCATGCGTTTTCTT
>CAXTGN010000921.1:1843-2083 GCA_964243455.1 uncultured Acidobacteriaceae bacterium | reverse complement strand
TTCCCATCAGATTACCTCCGAAGCGAGCACAACTAAGGTCCTGAGATCATTTCATTCAACGCATCGGGAAGCCGAACAATACGGACACTACCAGTCTACTCTTGAGCAACGCTAGCACGAGAAGTCACGCGTCAACCATCCTTTTTACACCAGTGGCAACTCTGGCAAGAGCCTTGTGGCGTCGGCCCATGCCCGGGGCGTGGCTATTGAGAACAATCTACGCATGTCGCCAGTCTTTTC
>CAXTGN010000921.1:1522-1833 GCA_964243455.1 uncultured Acidobacteriaceae bacterium | reverse complement strand
GACCAAGGTTGTAGATTCTTACGCTAGCTAAGGCAGTTACACATTGGCCTGATGAGGATACTGTCTATCCAAGATGAGTACGAGCTGTCTTGGGTGCACTTGTCCTGGGCGGGGCCCACACAAAGCGCCCTTAAGAGGTGGTACGGTACATGACAGCTAACCAGGAACTGCCGCGGGCAGTATTGCAGAGAGAGTCGGCAGAAAATCAGCTTGCTCAACAGGCTCTAAGCGATAGTCAATTTATTCCCTTCTTTCAGCCACTGGTGACGTTGCATACAGGTCAGATATCCGGCTTCGAAGTACTCGCGCGA
>CAXTGN010000921.1:0-1461 GCA_964243455.1 uncultured Acidobacteriaceae bacterium | reverse complement strand
GCTTTGACGCAGCAGATTATCAGTAAAGCATTCGCGGCCGCTTCCGCGCTCCCCGATCATTTAACGCTGGCGATCAACATCTCTCCATTCCAGTTGCGCGATCTGGAGTTGCCGGAGCAGATCCAGCACCTCGCGGCAAGCGCAGGGTTCAGCCTGTCCCGACTCATGGTAGAGATTACGGAATCCGCATTCATTGATAACCAGGAAAACGCCACAGCGATCGTTGCGGAACTCAAAACGTTGGGATGCAAGTTGGCCCTCGATGATTTTGGGACCGGCTATTCGAGTTTGCACCATCTTCAATCGTTACCATTCGACGAGCTGAAGGTAGACCGCAGCTTTGTTAGCTCAATGACAGAAAAACGGGATAGCCGGAAGATCGTGGCTGCTGTTGTGGGTCTCGGTCAGAGCCTGGGCCTGGCCACAGTCGCTGAGGGAATCGAGACGCAGGAGCAGGCAGAGATGATGCTTTGGCTCGGCTGCGAACTTGGCCAGGGCTACTTCTATGGTCGGCCAATGCCGGCTGAAGACCTTGCTGCTGCGGTCTCCAGCCATCGGGAACCAATCAACATCGACACGCGTAGTGCCTGGAAAAGAACCTCCGCTTCCAACCACGATGTCTCGCCGATACAGCGACTTGCCCAGCTGCAAGCGGTTTACGATGGAGCGCCGGTAGGTCTCGCGTTTGTCGATCATAATCTTCGGTATCTGAACTTGAATGAAAGACTTGCCGAGATGAACGGCGCACCGGTTGAACGGCATATTGGCGCCAGAATCGGCGATATGGTTCCTGAACTCTTTCCACTCGTCGAACCCTATTTAAAACGCGCCCTCAATGGGGAACCAGTCTCGGATGTTGAAGCAAAGGTTCCCAGCATTACAGAGAGATGGTTGAGCTGAACCCGCAGGTGTTGTGGATCATGGATTCACAAGGGCGCAATCTTGACGTAAGTCCCAGGTGGGATAAAACCACGGGGAGGATGATTGCTCAGTCGGTAAGTCAGGAGTGGCTGAAAAATGTCCATCCCGACGATCTACGGTCCACGATGAAAACCATCGCCACTTGTAGGAGAACTGAAGCTCCGATCGACGTGAAGTACCGCGTCTCGGATAGTGAAGGAAACTGGGTATGGAAACGTGCCAGGGGCGCGCCTCGCTTCGACGGCAGCGGGAAGATAGTTTGCTGGTATGGCAGTGTTCAGGATGGTGAAGATCTCAGGAAGCCTGTACAGGAAAAACCCGCGCCGGTCGATAAGGCTATCCCTGTCTCGGATACCTTGCATGTCGAGGCTACCCGTGTTGACTCAGCGAGCACCGGCCAGCGACATCAAGCACTTCTGGATCTCGAAATTCTTGATACCCCGTCTGAAGCTGACTTCGATGATCTGGTAACCCTGGCATCCGAAATCTGCAATACGCCTATCAGCCTGGTATCGCTCGTTGACTCCGAGCGCCAGTGGT
>CAXTGN010000920.1:0-2084 GCA_964243455.1 uncultured Acidobacteriaceae bacterium | reverse complement strand
TATCGGCTCCATCTCCGTCGTGAACGGCGATGTGGTGGGTTCCCTGTCTCTGCTGAGCGGCAGCTTTCCAGCCAGCTACGGCGACCGGACGGGCGCGATCCTCGCAGTTGCGACCCGCGACGGCGCCGGGGACCGCGTGGCCACACGGTTCACGGCGGACGCCCTCGGAGCCATCCTGACTTCAGAAGGCCCCATCGGTAAGGCGAAGAAGGCCTCCTGGCTGGTCTCCGGCCGGCAGAGCTATCTCGCGTACCTGCAGGCGCGTCTTGGCGCAGCGGGAGGTCTTACCCTCAACTACAACGACGCTACCGGCAAGTTGAACTACGACCCTGACCCGCACAACAGGATCAGCTTCTTCGAGAGTTATGGATCGACGGGAGCATCCAGAAGTCCCCTCTATGAAGCGGGCGAAACAGCTGGCTTCTTCACCTCCGGCGCGGCACAGCATGGGATGAGTTCGATCCACTGGAACTGGACACCGTCACCGGAAACGCTCTTTCAGTCCCAGGGCTTTTGGACGCACGATCACGAGCACGACACCAATGCCCCCTACGCCACTGTCGACCTCGATACCACATCGAACGTCTATGGCACACGCGAGGACTTCACGCATGAGTTCGGCAAATCAGACAGATTCCAGGCAGGTGCAGAGTGGAGAGCGCCGCACCAAGCGCGCCAAAGCTACACGCCGTGGGACTACGCAATGGAGACCCTTTCGCCGGCCTTGCTCCCCTTCGACAGCTACGCGCGATCGATGTGGGGGACAGGGGCCTATGTGCAGGACGGCGTCACGTTGCTGCACAACCGTCTGGCGGTAAGCGTCGGTGAACGTTTCCAGCGCTTCGGTCCATCCTCCGGAAACGTCTGGCTCCCCCACGCCAGTGCCGTTCTTACAGCGGCGCGCGCCACAACCATCAGTCTTGCTTTTGGCGAGTACGCACAGACGCCGAATTTGCAGCAGCTCTACGGTGCCTTCGGAACACCTTCGCTTCGGGCGGAACGCGCCACGCACGAGTCGGTCGCCGTCGATCACCTGTTTACGGAAAAGCTGCGTCTCCACGCCGAACTCTATAACCGCCAGGAGCATGACGACATCTACTCGCCTCAGACAGAATTCCACCTGCTTCCCGACGGGCAGGTTGGGTTTCCGGAGCCCGGCCGGGTGCTCGGAAACACGCTGGATGCCTACGCGCGCGGCTTCGAGATTTCCCTCCAGCGGCGCAGCGGCAATCGGCTTTCCGGCTGGGTCACCTACGCTCGCAGCCGTTCGATGTACTGGCAACCGGGCACCCCCTTCAGCTTTGCGAGTGACTATGACCAGCGCAATACCTTTTCAGCCTATGCCGCTTACCCCTTGACGCGAACGATCAGCATCAGCGGGGACACGCGCTACGGTTCCGGCTACCCGATCCCTGGTTTTCTAGCGCCGTTGTCCACCGTATCTCCCGCCTCGCATCAGGTTGTGTATCGACTCAGCCAGACGCGCAACACCCTGCGCGCGGACGACTACCTCCGCAGCGATGCCAGGGTGAATAAAGTGTTCACGGCAAAGCGCTTCAACCTGACCCTGCATGGAGAAATCGAAAACCTCACGGGTCACAAGAACTACATCTATTCCGACTTTCTCTATCCTGGTTTCATCGCAAAGTACCCCTATGTCTACGCGAGCCGGCAAACCACGTTGCCTGTACTTCCTGTGGCTGGGCTGACCCTGGAGTTTTGACGGAGCGCCCTGTCTCTGGAGGGAGCCCCGCCCCGGCACGCTACACTCACTGGAGAACGCCGTGCCTCTCCGCCCCAGCATCCTCACCCGTTACATCCTGCGAGAAATCCTCGGGTATGCCCTGCTCGGCGGTTTGCTCTTCACGTTCATCCTGCTCATCCGGTACCTGCTCCCGCTGCTGGAGCTGTTTGTGCGCGGCATCGCCTCCCCGCTGGATCTGCTTCGCCTCTTCAGCTATTTGCTACCGAATTTCCTTACCCTGACCCTGCCCATGGCCGTGCTGATCGGGATCCTGCTTGGCCTCAGCCGCCTGGCAGCCGACAGCGAGATTACGGCCATGCGCGCCTCCGGCATGGGTGTG
>CAXTGN010000919.1:0-2085 GCA_964243455.1 uncultured Acidobacteriaceae bacterium | reverse complement strand
TACAGCATACGCAGTTCATCCGGCCAACCCAAATCTTCACCCGCTATCCAGAGCACCACTCCCAGCGCGGGGCTTGACAGATCCGAATGATGACTACACACGCAAAAAGATCTAATGGGCAGCAACTGTGCCTGCGGTAGAAAACCAGTGTGATAGCTCATCACGAAAAACAAGCATGCCAGTCCCTGCTCCCGAGCTTTCACCGGGTTTGCGGCAATCAGAGCAGAAGATCTCGCTTCCGGGCGAACTAATTTCGGGTAAACTACCGAATGTGTAGCTCGCGAGCTCAATCGGCTTCGATGCTTTAACGACGCCGTGCGTCTGCAGAACACCGTTGACAATTAGGGTGCTTCCATGCGAGTCGACGTAGATGCCATACTGAGTGGCTGATCTCAAGCCAACACCACCAGAGTAGCCCGGCGGATTATAAACAAGCTCGCCCATACGAGATCCGCTCATCGTGCCGTTCAGGCCGTCCACATGGAGTCCAATATGAATCGAGGCAGCTGGCCAACCTCCACTTATCTGATCCCGCTGAACGTATGTGAGCAGGCGAAGTCTATTGCTATCAATGAAATTTGCTTCCTCCGACAGAAGGTTGATGCTTCCAAGAGCCGGGGGTGGTGAAGCAGGTGTTCGGAGCGTGAATCCTTCCAGATCCAATTGCTTATCGGTAATTAGACGCATCTTAAGGCCAACTGGTACGTTGCCCGAAGCTTCAATCATGTAGCTGTCAGTCGCCGGCAGCACCGGTTGACGTGTTGTTTGGTCATAAGCAAGACTATTGTAGCCTATGGTAATACCATGAAACGATGCCTCATAATGATGTGTGGCGCGGTTCCACATGTCCATCTCAAGGCCTTCGAAGCTGTGGAGTTGTGAACCGTCTTCGACAACCGCGCGAGGATCGTATTCTAAGATCACATTATCCCCAAATGCTTTGGTCGGAGCTCCAAAAAGTACGGTCGGCTTTGATGAAAAACTTGTATCAAGCAGCTTTCCAGGAAGCTGCCCTGCAGCACGATGTCCACTACCGGGAACTGTCCATCCAGACACTTGTATGGATGTCCCATCGCTTGCCCATGATAACACGGTGCTCGCATAGCATCTTATTTGCTTAACAGCGCCAGGAGCCGCGGCGAGGGTAACCGATGCGTCGATGCTGTTTGTCGTAACCCACATGCTTCGACGCATTTGGCTAAGCTCGTTTTTCGTCATCGCGGGATGCGGATATATATGGGTTGCGTCGTAGGTAATGTTGCGTAAGACCAGTCGAGGAGCCATGGTGGTTACTTGATTGTAAACCGAAACCATATCGAATCCGGAATCCATCGCCATGGGTGACACGCCTGCCTCAAATCCTCCATTTACGCCAGCACGTGAGCTAAATACATCCCTTTTTGTATCTACAATTGATAGTAAAGTTCCTGTATCATAATATCCATAGGGTTGTCCTCGTATTGTGAGCTGACTCCCAATACCTGGCTTTTGGCCGCCAAACATTATGCCATCGGCGGAAAGGTATGGATCGCCCTGCATCGGATTGTGAGGCAACGAGACCCTCGAGCTCTCAGTAATATCCTCGCGCTTCACTACGTTCTGAGACGAAGCGATCAAGGGTAACGTCAGATAGATGATAATCAGGATTATAGCACGCACGCATTTCTCCATTGAAATCCGCTGAAGGCACCTCAGTTTTAGATTCAGTTAACTCTTGCTCAGGCCGAGTACCGACTAGACCTTACCAAGTGATCTTGTTTCGCGGCCACGTCTAGACCATTTCGCCTCGACCAGAACATCAGCAATTCATGTTGACGGTCCTTTAAGAAACTCTGCGTCTCGCATCGATTTTCCGCCAGCTTCGTGAGCCGAGCGTTCTCATCCTCGAGAGCCCTTGATCGCCTAGTATTGGACACCTTCATGTTATCTTGAGTTAGACACCACCCGTAGAACCCCGTGTCGCTAATGCTGCGCGTGCGGTAAGAATGAGCTTTAGCTGTCCAACTTAGGAACTTTCAGACTGTTCCAGTCAATGATTATTGAATAAGTTTAGCTAGTCCGATCATTTTTTTCCTTGTGAAGTGA
>CAXTGN010000918.1:0-2085 GCA_964243455.1 uncultured Acidobacteriaceae bacterium | reverse complement strand
TGACATGTGATCGCGCTGGTCGAAGAACCGGCGGATCAGCGGGATGCGGCGATGCCGGCGACCGAGGCGATCCAGGCCGGGATGGCCTTGTCGATGTCGTGAAAAGCCCAGATGGCGAGTTGGCTGTCGGCCAGCACGGCGATCTCGACAGGGCGCAATAGCAGCCGCGAAGCTACTGCGGCCGTCTCTGCAAATTGCTGGCGCAGGTAAGGGATCAGCAGTTCTACCCGGATCTGTTCGAGGTCGGCGGTATCGATGGCAAGACGCGATACGCCGCTGAACCGGTTGAGTGCCGCGGCCAGCATCGAAATCCGCCGTCCAGAACTGATAGGAAGAGGTCCATAGGCCCGATACAACGCAGCCGTCTTGACTCGCGCCAAATCTGAAACGTCGGCAAACCCTCGGCGATGATAGAGCTGAACGGCCGTTTTCAGCTTGCGTGCAAGGAGCATGATGTCGTCGATATGCCTCTACTGCTCGTCTAACGAACGCGTGCCATCCACCGTTCAGGCTCCGTCTCCGAGGTGCTGAACTTGTGTGGCCGAACGCATGCCCGCCCCGCCCTTGGTACGCCGGAAGCGGATGAGGATGACGGCTCGCGCCAGTCGAACTGACAGAGCCAGCGATATTGCCGACGGATCGGCAGAAAGCCTGTGAGCAGTGACTTCAGCGGAAGCGGGATCCCGAAAGACCCCGCATTGGTTCGCACACCTTAGCCGCCTGTGGCGGAGAGAAGCTGAGAAAATCCCGGGCCTCCGTTGGCGCCATCGGGAAAGAACCCTCCTTTTGACGCATCGGCTGCCCCATAGATGACGTTCAGAACTTGTCTCGGTGTGCGTGCAAAATTTATGCTGTTGGCGTCGGTATTGGTGATGTTGGACGGTGAAGGAAATCCGCCATCGATCGTGCTTTGATCGGCACCGATCCCCTGGTCATCCAGGGCCCCCGAGAGCTTCGCGCGCAAAGCCGAGATCAGCGCGGTTGCGTCCGTGTAGTAGATGTTCTGTTGCGCGAACAGGAGGGAGCGGATCGCTCCGATGTGGTAGGCTTCGACGGCCATGATGCGGGCTGCGGCGCTAAGAACGGTCTTGCTAGTGATGTAGGGCGCGGCGCCTTGATAAGCAGTCACGCCAACTTCGGTGAGGATGTAGGCTCCAAGCAGGAAGTTGTAATCATCGAGAAAAGGGCTGTAGTTGCCTGGTAAACCGGCCGCCGCCGCAAATGCGGTGAACGCCGTGTCGAGCGCGATCAGGGGCTCGCCAACCGCCTTACTGCCAAGTGTATTTCGCAAAAAGATGATATGGTTCGTCTCGTCATTTGCGATCTCGGTCGCGATGTCTTTTACGATGGCATTCTGGTAACTGACCTGCCTACCGCCGCTCACACCGCCTGGTCTTCCGATGCCCGTTGTCAGGCTGGTGGGAAGACCAACGCCATACACGGCGCGCTGGTAGAACTCGCCTTCGAGGTACTCAAGGTTGAGTGCGAAGTTCAGGATTGCGACATCGAGATCCTGGGATGCTGTTTGAGCCTCGGCAGAGGTGGATCCGGCAAAAGCCGCAAGTACGCCCCCGAAACCTGCTGCCTGCATGAAGGCGCGACGTCCGGCCTCAAGGTCGATTGGTCGTTCCTGGTCGTGAACGGAATCCAAAGCCTGTTTTTCTACGGCCATTTGATTTCTCTCCCAAGTACCAGCAACGCACCCGCAGAACCAGGGGGATGCTCGGACACCTTAATGACGCGGTTCACCGGCAGTAAATTCTTTAAATATGTGCTTACGTGGATGTTTAGCGGTTGCGTCGATGTAACTCAGGTCGGGCGATCAAAATCAGAGGCCGTAATAGCTTGTTGAGTCTACCGGTATGGCCACCTCGGCAGACGTTCACCTTTCGCGACCCGCAGTGCGAGTACTTCCACCGACGCCAGTTAGTTCACCTCACTGCAGGAGACGCGAAACCGGGTGACGCCCTGGGTGCGCAGGTAGTCGATCGAGGGCGGCGGACCAGGTGGTGGGCGTGCGGACGAGTAGTGTCGTTCATGCGGTGACCATACGGCGGATGCGCACCGGCTTGGCGTGAGCCAGCC
>CAXTGN010000917.1:0-2088 GCA_964243455.1 uncultured Acidobacteriaceae bacterium | reverse complement strand
ACCAAGTGGGAAAGGGGGATCCAACCCCCTTCTACTCCTTCGTCACAAAGGCGTTTTTTCTGCCCCACATGGATTTGGTGCTGACTTGCAGCGGGCCGGGAGGTTTCATCGAGCACTGGATCGAGTTCGTGCAGCGGCGAAAAGCTTGGCAGGGCATTGAGTCCCTGCGTCTTTCCAGTCAGAACGACTTGCAAGACGTCTGGTCGGCTTGGAAAAGGGATTATCCGTACCCTGCGGGTGTGGAGCACGAGCTGGCCGTGTATTCCTTCGGGGTCTCAGAGAAAACAAGGGAGATGGTCGGCTTGGAGCAGTGCTCCTGGGATGGTTTTGCGCCCACAGAGCACAGCTATAGGCTGCACGATCAAATGGCGTTCATCGCAAGGCCTAGCTGCAGTCCTCCTGAGGCAGACAACATGGGTGAAGTACCGGCCGCGCTCTTCAGAATGATGCAGGAACAGCGGGCGAACCAGATCGCCAAGGTGTATGACCCCGAGGGATCTGGTCAGCCAGCGGTTGGTGGAGAGATGGTGATCCACCACTTGGGCCTGTCAGGGTGCGCGATCTACAAGTTCGGACGCTTCGAAGATTACGACGTGATCGCAAACCGCCTCTGGGGCGACGCTGCGCGACCAGTGGCTGCCCGTGCAGCCTAGGTCGCCTTACCTGACAACAATTGAGCGCCCCGCGAGGGCGCTTTTCTCTTGGGAGGCTTCAATGGAACACAGCCGGTACGCCATCTGCCGCGGGGCAACAAAGTGGGCACGCCTGCTCTATGAGGGAGCTCTACCTGTGGGCACGCCGACTTCGAACAAGCCTTACCGCATAGCGATAGATGAGGTCCGCGCCGGCCTTGTGCGCTTCACCTTGGTCCCACCTGGGAGACGTTTCGTGAGCAATGCAGCCACGGTCAGTCCAGAACCGCAACCTAAGCCCAACCTGCTGCCGAATCCCGAGCCGCAAAAATCGCAGCCGGACCTCTAATACCTCGCCTCGATCCTGACCACACGGCGCCCCGCGAGGGCGCTTTTCTCTTTTGGAGATAACACGATGAAGTTCTTGCTCGCGCTCTGCGCGCTGTTGACCCTGATTGCGCCCTCGAGTGTCTGGGCGCAGTCAACTACCGTCGAGAACTGGGGAGTAATCCCCGTCGCCAATGCTCGCTATGGGTACGGCGTCAACCTACTCGAAGGCGACCTAGCCAACACGGCGGAGTGCGACACAGCCAAGGGCTTGTTCGGAGCGACGACCAGAACCCGGCCTACAGGCGAGCTGCGGATGCAGTGCTCGTGGGCTCAAACGGAGATTCAGAGCGCAGCTTCGAACAACACGGGCGGCAACTACAGCATGCCCACGAACTGCGCGACGGGCATCGCCCAAGCAAAGAGCCACAACCTGAACGTGACCGTCACCGCGGCGTACAGCCCACCGGCCCACACGCTGGCTATGGTCACGATTGCGTCCGCGGCGCCATCTGTTGGCCAAATGGGATTTCGGGCAGGGTTCTGCCAGGGAGCAATTTCTAGAGATCAGGCGAAACGACGCTTCAAAACACCAGCGACACCCAACAGCCCAGTGCCAAGAAGGGCGATGCTGGAGGGCTCGGGGGTTGTTGAGAGGGGCCCGACTACCGTTCCCTGCCCGTATACATTGTCCAATTGGAACGAACCGTCTGGATAGTAGATCTGGACTCCCGGATTCTGATAGGCAAAGATGAAGAAATCGCCTTCAAAACCACTACAGACGTACTCGTATGCATAGCAGTTCAGGTATTCGTATCCGGGACTATCGATATTCCCAAACGTCCACTCTCCTCCCCGGATTGGGAGAGTCACGTCCAGGAAGTAGTTCAGGTCCACATCGAAATCTGCTGTGCCTGTGACGTGTGTCGTCAGAGGGGTATCGGTGTAGCTCTGAGTAGGGTAAACATCGATAACCGTGGCCGTGACGGTGTAAGGAACAATCGTGTCGGCGTGAGCGGCGAGCGAAGCCGCAAGAAGGCCTGCAGCGGCCAGAAGGTGAAGGCGCATGGTTGAACTCCTCAGATGTGCGTGCCTGCTGAGGGTAGTGTGACCCTCGCTGGAAAGGGAA
>CAXTGN010000916.1:0-2088 GCA_964243455.1 uncultured Acidobacteriaceae bacterium | reverse complement strand
ACCCCCGCAAGGTCCCCATGAAGATCTTCCCGGGCATGCACTACACCATGGGCGGCCTCTGGGTGGACTTCAACCAGATGACCAACGTCCCCGGCATCTTCGCCGCCGGCGAAGCCGACTACAGCATCCACGGTGCCAACCGCCTAGGCGCAAACTCCCTGCTCAGCTGCATCTACGGCGGCTTCGTCGCCGGCCCCTGCGCCCTGGACTACGCCAAGTCCCTGGCCCCCATGCCCGGCGATGGCGGCCACGCCGCCGAGATCCAGCGCCAGACCGAACTCAACTCGCTGCTCCTCAACAACCAGGGCACCGAAAACCCCTTCCGCCTCTGGCGCGAGCTCGGCGACACCATGACCCGCCACGCCACCATCATCCGTTACAACACCGGCCTCGCCGAAGCCGACGCCAAGATCGTCGAGTTGCAAGAGCGCTTCCGCAACATCAACCTGTCCGACAAGAGCCAGTGGGCCAACACCAGCTTCGCGTTCGCCCGCCAACTGCACAACATGCTCCACCTCAGCCGTGTCGTGGTGCAGGGTGCGGCCATGCGCGATGAGAGCCGCGGCGCCCATTACAAGCCGGACTTCCCGGACCGCGACGACGAGCGCTTCCTCAAGACCACCAAAGCCACCTTCGTCGACGGCGCGCCGAAGATCGAGTACGAAGAGGTCGATACCTCCTACATCGTCCCCCGGCCGCGGAGATACGACGCGGCGGCGTAAACGACAAATCAGATACCCTCGGGCTCACTGTCGCCATCAGAACCATCATGAACGGCATTGGACCTGACCAACTCAAGCACATCATCTACCCCGCCCTGATCTTCGCTTTCCTTTGCGTCATCACGGGTATGTTCATCTACAACCGCGCTTCCAAAAAGAAGCAGCGCGAACTGGTAGGAGATAACCCGGCGAGCAAGGAAGCCGGCATCGCCGCCGCAAGGCAGTCGATCGAGAGCAAAGGGATCAATCTGGACTAGCGCCAGTGTGGTCCAGCAGCAGAAGGGAGCATGGTGAGCATGAGTTACACCACGATCGCCATCATCCTCACTCTCGTCGCGGTCCTGTTTTACGGCGCATTTGTGCTTTACGGCACATGGATCGACGGCCGGCGACAGGCCGTGCGGGACAAGGGTTTGCACCCAACTACGGACGACTCCGGCCAGGTGCATGCCCGCGAAGAGGAGAACGAGGACCATGGCAGCGACCGCGACTGATATCCGCACCCCCAACGCCCACATGCCCGCCGAGGTCACCTCGCCCGGTCATCCGGCCTCCACGCGCACCTTCACCGTGAAGGTGCAGCGTCAGGCCTCGCCCGATGCTCCCGTGCGGACGGAGACCTTCTCTATCCCCTACCGCCGCAACATGAACATCACCTCGGTGCTGGGCGAAATCGCCCTGAACCCCACCTGCACCGACGGCCGCGAGTCCACGGCCATCGCCTACGACGCCAACTGCCTCGAGGAAATCTGCGGCTCCTGCGCCATGCGCATCAACGGCAAGGCCATGATGGCCTGCTCCGCCCTGGTCGACAAGCTGCTCGGCGATGACAACACCATCACCCTCGCGCCCCTAAGCAAGTTCCCCGTCGTGCGTGACCTCGCTGTCGACCGCTCCGTTCTTTTCGAGAACCTGAAGAAGATCAAGGCCTGGGTGCCGATCGACGGCTCCTACGACCTCGGCCCCGGCCCCCGCCAGGTCCCGCAGATCCAAGAGCAGCGCTACCCGCTCTCCAACTGCATCTCCTGCACCATCTGCATGGAGGTCTGCCCGCAGTTCAACGACGTCACCAACTTCGTCGGTGCGGCCACCATCGCGCAGGCCAAGCTCTTCAACATGGAACCGGCTGGCGCAGTGCTCAAGGAAGAGCGCCTCCGTGCGCTGGCCGGTGACGGTGGCGTGCAGGAATGTTCCTTCGCACAAAACTGTGTCCAGGCTTGTCCCAAGCAGCTGCCGCTCACGGAAGCGATCTCGGACATCGGCCGTGATGTCTTCGTTCAACAGGTCAAGGATTTTTTCCGTCGCTAAGCTGTCTACGGTCACCCTGCATCTCAGCCTTGGGGCTTGCAATGCAATGCCAAGGAGA
>CAXTGN010000915.1:1821-2094 GCA_964243455.1 uncultured Acidobacteriaceae bacterium | reverse complement strand
GATGGCAGTTTTCAGCCGCTGATAGCGGCGAAAGGCGTCCACGGTCGGCTCAAGATCGCGATGGTGCTTGGCGATGGTCTGAAACTTTTTCTGGTCAGCCAGCAGCGCGGGTTCCGAAAGCTGGCGGCCAAGCTCTTCGTAGCGAGATTCAATTTGATCGAGGCGATCGAACATGAGAGGGCACGGTTCCTGGGCTCAGCCCGGGTGGAAGTTACATGAGAAACAGAGCGGGGATCAGGAGGGCGCAGCTATAGAAAGCGGGCGCGGCCAAAG
>CAXTGN010000915.1:1588-1811 GCA_964243455.1 uncultured Acidobacteriaceae bacterium | reverse complement strand
CAGTAGCACATAGCGTCTCTGTGATGGTACCGCGAAGCCGAGGGATTCTCCGCGAAACGCACGGTAAGCGTCACGTTTCTGTCCAGCTCCCGGATCCCGCTACCGGGTCGGGCGAAAGAGGTCGATCGAAGAAGCTGAGCTCTTCAGGGGTTGGCACCTGGAATCTGCTGCTCCAGTAGGTCAGAGCTTCCCGCGTGATAGGGGGCTCTTCCATGCCGCGGCG
>CAXTGN010000915.1:0-1544 GCA_964243455.1 uncultured Acidobacteriaceae bacterium | reverse complement strand
TGGATGCGTTCGAAAAGTACATCTGCGGATGCCGAAAGGTAGCGCAGTTCCACGGCTGCGCCCAGGGCGCGCGCCTCGAGACGTAGCTTGTCTCGTTCGGGCCTGCCCCAGGTACCCCATTCGATAACGACCGTGAGGCCTCGGGCAAGAAGCTGCCTGCCGAGGCTCCACTGGAGCGTTTCGATCCTGTCGCGGCTGTTCTCCTCGTGAAGGTTGATCGATAGAGCGTTCATCCACTCGTCCGGGCAGAAGCGAATGGCCCCGAGGGTGGCCTCCAGTTCTTTCGCCAGAGTGGTTTTTCCTGCACCTGGAAGGCCGCATACGATGATCAGCCTTGAGCCTGTGCCCACCAAGTCCAAGGCGTTCTCCTATGCTGTGTGAAGTAAGAAATGCATTCGCGAGCTTGGGGTATTACGGCCTGGGTGCGGCGTAGGCCGGCACACCGCGCGTGAACGGACGAAGCAGGAACTCGCGGGTAAAGTTTACGGCGGCCTCACCTGCGGTGCCAAGCAGCGCATTATCCAGAGCAAGCCTTCCCGCGCTGTCCTGAGCGGGATGGTACAGGGTGGACATGGCTCCGGCGGCGGCGTTACCGAGCACATGCGAATAGTTTGGCTCCATGCGGCCGTTGTCGCCGCGGGCGAGCACGGCCGACCCTAGAACATGCCAGAGACGGTGCTTGAACCCGCCGGTGCCGCGGTAAAAGTAACGGGGATCCTGGCGGAAGAGGCTGGGGAGTAACGCGCTGCCAATCATTTTGCCGCTGAAGCCGTCGGCATATGCAGCACCGTAGCGTTTCGCGAACCCCGAAATGCCTTGACCATAACTGGGAAACGTTTTTCTGATCTGCTCGCCGGAGGCGACGACACCGGCGGTGAAGAAAGCTGTGGGATCCGTGGTCGCGTGAAGAGCGAGGGAGAACTTCTGCGCGCTGTCGAGCGGAGCAGGGTCGATTTCAAAGCTGGTATAGAAGTTCGGGAAGATGCCCAGCACGCGCTGTTGCTCGGCCGCGCGGACCTGCTCGGCGGCAAGGTCTTTTTGCGTTAGCGTAACGGTCACATCGGCGTGATTGGCTGGAATCGCCAAGCTCACCCCCGCAAGTTCACGGGTTTCCCCTGGCTGGAGCGAAATCTCGGTCGAGGTGTACGTCTCGAAACCGTAAGCGGCGACCGTCAGGGTATAAGCACCGGGCGTGAGACGGAGAAGGTGGAATCGGCCCTCGCCGTCAGAGGTCACGGAACGCTCTTTTCCCGAGGCTTTCTCCTGGACCGAAACCCGAGCACCTGGGACCAACGCACCAGCACTGTCCAGGATCGAACCATTCATCGTGGCGGGTGTTCGGGGCTCCTCGGAAAGTGCGAGGCCGGAACTCACCTGAGCGTTGAGCGGGCGGAGCAGGCCAAAGGCGAGAAGGCAGAGGAGAGCGGGCGCCAAGCCCGGGAAACGCTTCCGTCTACGACCTGACCGTGCGGGCAAAGGCAACTCCTGGGCCGCTGAAAGCAGAGCCGTCCCGAATTGGCACGTCTGTTGCTCTTGCAGGTACG
>CAXTGN010000914.1:744-2095 GCA_964243455.1 uncultured Acidobacteriaceae bacterium | reverse complement strand
GATCGAGATGGCCGGGGCCGGCTACCTCAACTTTAAGCTCACCCGTGCGGCGATGCTTCGATCGATGGCCCAGGACCATCACTCCGATATCGGTGGCCCGGGCTTTCGACTCGTGGAGCATACGAGTATCAATCCGAATAAGGCGGCGCACATTGGACATCTGCGCAACGCGATTCTCGGCGATACGTTTCAGCGACTTCTCCGGCCGGATGCCTTCAAGTCCGGCTACCAGGTCGGGGTGCAGAACTACATCGACAACACGGGAGTCCAGGTGGCTGACGTCGTCGTAGGGTTCGTTCACCTGGAGCAGATGAGCCTGTCCCGCGTTCGTGAACTTGTAACCGAGCTGCTCGAGAGCAACCAACGCATTGATTACTACTGCTGGGACCTCTATGCGCGTGTGTCCCAGTGGTACACAGCAGATCCGGAACAGGTGGTTGCTCGCAAGGCGATTCGCCTGGCGACGCTGCATGCGCTTGAAGAGGGTGGGAATGAAATCGCCGCGATTGCCGAAATCATTGCCACCTCTGTTCTGAGACGTCATCTCCAAACAATGGAGCGGCTTGGCATAGAGTATGACTTCCTCCCGAGAGAAAGCGAGATCCTCTCGTTCCATTTCTGGGAGTCGGCCAAGCTTCTCATGCTCGCGAAAGGTGTCCTCTATTTAGAAAGTGAAGGCAAGAATGAAGGTTGCTATGTCATGCGCCGTGCGGGTGGGAATGCGGAAGCGACCCCGGAGAAAGTGGACGGACCGGACGAAGAGGCTAAGGTAATCGTTCGATCGAACGGAACCGTGACCTACGTCGGCAAAGACATCGCCTACCATCTGTGGAAGTTCAATCTGCTGCCGAACAAAGACTTCGCCTACAGGCAATTCCACCGTTATCCGACACACACCTGTTGGATCTCCGCAGTGGCCGGCGAAGATCCTCACCCCAGCTTCGGACATGCCGATGCAATCTACAACGTGATCGATTCAAGGCAGAACGATCCACAGAACAACGTTCTCCAGGCACTGCGTGGCATGGGGTACATAGACGCAGCGAATCACTACACGCACTTCAGTTATGAGATGGTGGCGCTGACACCTCGGTGTGCTATGGATCTTGGCTACACCGTGAGCGAAGAGGATCAGAAACGGTCTTATCTGGAGGTGAGTGGACGCAAAGGCTTCGGCGTAAAGGCGGATGATCTTATCGACCGTCTCATCGCGGCGGCTCTTACGGAAGTCGATCAGCGCCATCCGGACCTCGCCCCCGAGGAACGTGGGATGATTGCGCGTCAAATCGCAGTTGGAGCCCTGCGCTTTTTCATGCTGCGTTTCACTCGCAATACCGTCATAGCCTTCGAT
>CAXTGN010000914.1:0-734 GCA_964243455.1 uncultured Acidobacteriaceae bacterium | reverse complement strand
ACCTTACATCCAGTATGCCGTTGTACGTGCAGCAAACATTCTCCGAAAAGCTGGTGTTGAAGCCTTGACTGCACACGAGGCACTTGTCTCGCTTCCGGAGATGCGTTTGTCGAGTCTCCTGCAATCTGAAGAGGGAACAGGCATCTGGGAGACCTGGCTCCTGGCTTCGCGGCTGACCACTACTCTTGATCAGGCGATTTCTACCGCAGAGCCCGCCCACCTGGCGCGCTTCGCATTTCAGCTAGCCCAACAATTCAACAACTTCTACCATCGCCATCCTGTGCTGCACGAGACGGATCATGATCGACGAGTGCTGTTGATCGCAACGGCCGCAGTAGTTCAGCGAGAGCTGACCCGTACGCTTTCTTTGCTTGGCATCGACGTTCCGCCGGTTATGTGACCTGAGGTTCTGCGCTGAGATCGCACGAGTCGTCCAGGCACGCGAATCTACCGGCCAGCTGTGGCCCACTCGACGATGGAGCGTACACCGATGCCTGTCGGGCCCTTCGCGATCCAGATCTTCGCGTCGTCTTCCCAGGCGCAGCCAGCGATATCGAGATGCAACCAAGGCGTTTCGCCCACGAATTCACGGAGAAACATGGCCGCAGAGATCGCACCGCCCCAGCGCGTGCCGCCCGTGTTCATAATGTCTGCGATCTTGCTCTTGATCTGCTCCCGGTAATCGTCCGTGCATGGCAGCCTCCAGAACTGCTCACCAGCGATTCGCATCGCAT
>CAXTGN010000913.1:0-2096 GCA_964243455.1 uncultured Acidobacteriaceae bacterium | reverse complement strand
GTAGCAAGGTCGCAAGCACTCTTGCCAGGAGTGGTGTCCGGCGATTCGTCCTGGTCGATGACGACATACTTTTTCCAGAAAACATCGTTCGAAACGATCTCGACTGGAGAGATGTCGGCCAGCATAAGGTGGATGCGGTTTCAAATCGCATTGAGCTGATAAAGCCCGAAGCACAGATCACGGCGTACAAACGTTCGCTCGGTGGGCAGGAAGCTTCTTCGGACGTAGAAGCGGTCATCACTGCTGCGGCAGGGACTGACATGTTGATTGATGCTACGGCCGATTCCTCAGCCTTCAACTACCTGTGTGCCGTGCAAGAGTTTGCCAGCAAGCCCGTGCTTTGGGCGGAAGTATTCGGTGGTGGGTTCGGGGGGCTGCTCGCGCGGTCGCGTCCTGGCGTCGATCCCGACGCATCGACGATGAGAAATCGTGTGCTCGCGTGGTGCCACGACCATGGACGTGTGATCCCGCCGGCACGGGGGCGGTATGAAGGGCATCAAGAGGAGCCGCAGGTGGCAAGCGATGCTGAGGTAAGCGTGATGGCAGGACACCTTAGCCTCATGGCGATCGACGCCCTGGTTCCACGCGCCCCCTCGGTTTACCCCTATTCCGCTTACTTGGTCGGTTTCCGCGCGGCGTGGGTTTTTGAGGCACCTTTCGATACGCGCCCCATCGATGTGGGAGTACCTTTAGAGAACGTGCGTCCGGTTGCAACGCAGGAAGAGCGTAGTGCTGAGATTCTTGCGATTGTGAAGCTTCTGGAGTCTGGAACGTGATCCAACTGCTTATGCCACTCGACGTTCAGGCAAAGCTCATTCAAGAACTCCGCAAAGCGGGGAAGAAAGAGACCGGTGGCTTACTTCTTGGAGAACACCTTGGCCCCGACATGTTCAGGATCGTGGGAGCCACGGTCCAAGCGAAGTCAGGAACCCACGCCCGCTTCGTCCGAGACCCCGCGCAGCACGCTACGCAGCTAGATGCCTTCTTTCGTGAGCATGGAGACGATTGCCAGCGGTTTAATTATCTTGGGGAATGGCACTCTCACCCGTCGTTCGATCTTCACCCAAGCGGGCCGGACCTGCTGTCGATGTCCGAGATTGTGGACGATCCTGAAGTGGGCGTCAGCTTTGCCGTTCTGGTCATTGGGCGCCTGAGTCGGCATGGAGAGCTTCTGCTGTCGGCAACTCTTTGTCAACCGGGCGAGCAATTTGCACCTGCAAATCTTTTCATAGAGGTTCCGGCGCCAAAGCCGCGAAGACGGTTCCGTCTGCTATAAGAGCTGTCTGTCTGACGGGTGTCGAATTAGGTCATGCCGTGGAGCCGGTTCCAAACGAGTGCTGGATGCGCTTGCACACGATAAGATCCCGCGGACTCTTGCCTCCAATGGAGGCCCACTGTGTCAACCGTCGGAGCTGCAGCTTGTGAATCACCGCATTGCAGATTTGCAACGGCCATCAGCTTGGGAATCCGGTCACTTAACAAAGCTTGGCACCAGCGTTCCTGCTTCGTCCTCCACATCTTGGAATGGCGGAGTCATCGCGGAAGCCTCTGTAATCTGCTTCTCAAGCAGCAGGTAGCCCTTTTCGGGGTCCTCCTGAAGCGTGCGCTCAAGTGAGAGTGTTTCGCGGTACTCCTTGGCTGCAGCAGTCATCGTCCATCGCGTCTGGATGTCCAGGTTTTCTAGTTCCTGGCGAATCTTCGCGATTGGTACGCGAAAGAACTCTTTTCTGGGATTGAGCTTGTTGACCTGAGACGTGAGGAAGTGCCGATGCAGCGCTGTCTCGAGCTCCGGTGCGTTCTCGCTGAAGATCATCGCGTGGATGTCGAAGCTGAATGGCACGCTGGCATTGCTCAGCTCGTGGATGCGATCCACTGGGTCAAGCCGGCGCGTCAGGCCAATCTTGTACACGTCTTCACCGAAGGATCCGACATTCGAGATGATGTAGACGTGGCCGACTTTCGTCTGTTGGGCCATCGACAAGGCACGCTGGTTCCGCTCTTCTGCTTGCCGAAGTCTCTCGGCCATTTCTGCCAGCTGCGCTTCGTACTTCTGACGTTGTTCCGCTGATGCCTTATCTATCTGACCTTGCACCTTC
>CAXTGN010000912.1:0-2098 GCA_964243455.1 uncultured Acidobacteriaceae bacterium | reverse complement strand
GCAAAATACTGCGTATAGGTGCCTGTCGGCGTCGCGGTTCCTCCGGGACAATTCGCCGTGCATACGCTACCGGCATTGAATTGCGCCTGCACTCCATACTGGTTCTTTTCAAGGAACGTGATGAATAGACCTGCGGAGGCTGTCAGAGCGGGTACGTTCTGGTAAAGCACTGAATAATTAATCGTGTCGAGCGTGGCAACAGCGGGGCTGGTGTCGCTGGAGCAGCTGATGGTGCCGGTGTCTGTGGCACCGTAGTCCGTCGCAAGGACGATGGACTGCGTGAGCACGGGGCCATCAGGCACGAAGTAATTCGCGTCGTATTTCCTGTTGAAGTCGGCGAAAATCTTGTGCAGCACACCGAAGGCCGTAGCAACGGCCGCTTGGGAGGTCTGGAGCGACTTCATGTTGTCGCCGATGACCGTCAAGATGGCATTTGCCCGATCGATCAGTTCATAGGTCGTCGTGACGATGTCGCTGCTGCAGGTCTTTCCTGTCGCACTGCAACTTGTCAGCATCTTGGTCTGTGCCGCTTTCATTTCATCGATGAGCGCCTGGAGCGGCGCATAGTCCAGCTCGCTCGCAGGATCGTCGGGCCCGGGAATTCCGTGGATATTGATTGAAGCCAGCGACTTATGGTCGCGGATCGCCTGCAGGTCGGGCTCGCCGTCCGGGTCGAAGTTCCCCCACTTCTCTCCTCGGTAATCGTCGTTCAGGTAATCGAGCATGTCGTCGAGGTCCTTCTGGTAAAGACCCTGCCACTTGATCTGCTTGTCGCTGACCTTTTTAGCCTCGGCATAAATCTTCTTGGCTGTTTCTTTGAAGTCCTTCAGGGCCTTCTCATCTTCCGTCAGGACGTGAGGCTTCGCTCCGGCAGCCGGAGGAGCTTCAGCTGCCGCAATCTTGCCGTCGAGTATGGTGACTTTCTCGTCGAAGAGGTTGACCTCTCTTGACGCGAATTCAAAGGATTTGAAACCGGTCACCGTGGCGACGATGCTCTCAAGCGGGTTCGTCGCGGTTGTCACAGTCGGCGCCTTGCTGCTCGGCAGGCAGACTTCCACGGGGCTGACGTTCCTCAGCACGATCGTGACTGGCTTCCGGTCATCTACCCGGATTCTGTAAGGAGAGCACTCCGGCTCATACGACAGATTGCCGCCAAGTAGCGGAATTACGACAGTCGTACTCCGTGGCTTCACATAGCAAGCATCGGTTGGCTTTGGTGGTCTTGCGGCGGCAAGAGCAGCGGTGCCGACTTGGGCCTTTGCGCCGACAGTAAATACTGGAAGGATAAGCGCGACAATCCAGAGACTTCTCTGCATAAGATGTCACCTTCGAGGCGAGATCAGGATGGGAGCCGGGATCGTATAGAAGAATCCACCGACAAGTGAGAAATTGCAACGACTTATTGGAAGAAACGTGTTCTTCTTGCTAACAGCTTTAGCGAGACAGGCGGGTCAGGTCCAGGAAGTCGTCATCGCCGGGAAGAATCATACGGTTGCTAAGCTGCCTTGTCTGTCCTTCCAGAATTTCGTCGTAGGTGATGACCTTCACGTTGAGCTGTTCCGCCTCGCGTCGCCGGAAGATCTCGTTCTCGGCATCATCCTTCAGTCCTCGTCCGATAAGCACCGCCATCTTTGGCGTCGTAGGCAGGTATCCGAGCTTCTGTATCAGTCTGGCCGCGTTTTCCGGGTTTGAGAGATACCGTCCGTAGTCCCGGACCTGGTCGATGGCCTTGTGCAGGGCTGACGAGAAGCCGCGATGACGTTTGGTGTTGTTGAGGACGGCGGCATCGGGACCCTTGAGTTCGAGAAGGTCGACCGGGTCACCGTGCATGCCTCCGAGAACGGGGGTGAAAGCGAAATCGGGCGAGTAGCGCCGCGGCGTCATCAATGTCGGGTGCGCAACGGGGATACCGAGCCTTGCCTGCATCAGGATGGCCGGATGCTCCTCGAAGAAGCGCTGCATCTCCTGTTCATTGGCATCGCCGTTCAGCAGCTGCTCCAGCATAGCGACGTCCGTGCTGATCCCCTCGTTGTCGCGCATGATGGTTAGCCACCTGTTCCGGACATGCTTCCGGCGGTCCGCGGGCACGTCGTAATAC
>CAXTGN010000911.1:0-2098 GCA_964243455.1 uncultured Acidobacteriaceae bacterium | reverse complement strand
TTGTCTGCCTTGCGCCATTCGTAATAGCCGGAGAGGGGAACAATACATCGGTGCCTATGCAGCGTCGACTCCGCAGGCTGCTGCGTGCTAAGCCTTCAGCTCGGGCGTTGAAAGTGCTGCGCTTCGGGTGAACGCCGTTCCATCCGAAGCCCACGAGTCCCCAGCGCATCGGGACCAGCTCTCGGGCGAAGGTCTCGCGTGCCTGTCAATTCCGGGGCTGGGCAAGCTGGTGAAAGCAGAGCGTGCCGCCCTTATAGGACGCAACCCGGCCACGGCTGAAGCCCTCAAGATCAAGACGACCGTGAAGTCGCAACTGATAGAGTTTGCCAAGGACACCGTGGTCCCGGCCAAAGCATGGCCAGGATAGGGGTACGCTGTTTATTTGGAGCAGCTTTCGCTGAGTCCGATAACGGTTCTTCTGTTACTTTGCACTGTAGGCGCAACGCGATAATGTCGTAGCTCTGCAAAGCCAAAGTGTCGCCGCTCATCCCTGTTGGCAGGGTTTGGAGGCGACAGATTGGGCTGGGTGCAGATGAGCAAGCGCGACTTGCAGCGGATCGAGGTCTTGACCGAGGTCCTGGCTGGCCGGCGGACGACGGAGTCGGCGGCCGGGGTTCTGGGAGTGAGCCTACGGCAGACCCAGCGACTGCTGGCCAGGTATCAGGATGGCGGCGGCGCATCCTTGATCCATCGATCACGAGGCCGGGCGCCCAGCAACCGATTGAGCGATGGGGTTCGAGACTACGTCGTTGAACTTGTGCGGCAGAACTACCGGGACTTTGGTCCGACCCTTGCCGCGGAAGTCTTGCTGGAGAGGCACGGCGTCGAGGTCTCGCGGGAGACGATGCGCAGGTGGATGGCCGAGGCCGGGCTGTGGCTCTCGCGGAAGCAACGACGGACCTTCCACCAGCCTCGCTTGCGACGCGAGAGCTACGGCGAACTCGTCCAGATTGATGGCAGCGATCACCGATGGTTCGAAGGCCGCGGTGAGCCCTGTACGTTGCTGGTCTTCATCGACGACGCGACCAGCAAGCTCATGCAGCTACGCTTCGTGCCCAGCGAGAGCACCGCGAGCTACTTCGAAGCCCTTGCAGGCTATCTGGAGAGCCACGGCTGCCCTGTTGCGTTCTACTCCGACAAGCACTCCATCTTCCGCGTGAACAGGCCGGAGGCCAAGGGCGGACAAGGCATGACGCAGTTCGGACGCGCCCTCGCAGAACTGAACATCGAGATCCTGTGCGCGAACTCCAGCCAGGCGAAGGGCCGCGTGGAGCGCGCCAACCGCACGTTGCAGGACCGGCTCGTGAAGGAGCTGCGCCTGGCGAGCATCGGCGACATGGACGCCGGCAACGTCTTCCTGCCAGCCTTCGTCGAGCGCTATAACGAACGGTTCTCCGTCTCAGCAGCCAAGGCCGATGATGTGCATCGGCCTCTTCGTACATCACCTCAGAAGCTGAACGACATCCTGTGCCATCGCGAGCAGCGCTATCTCGGCGCCCAGTTGACCTTCCAATACGACCGCAAGCAGATCATCCTGGAGCAGACCGAGTTGTCAAAGAGCCTTGCCGGCAAGTATGTCGAGCTGTACGACTCCCCAGATCATCCGCTCGAAGTTCGCTGGAATGGTCACCCTCTTCCCTACCGCGTCTTCAGCAAGGATCAGCGTGTCAGTCACGCAGCCATCATCGAGAACAAGCGTCTGAGTCACGCGCTCTCCATCGTCAAAATGCACCAGGATCTCAAGCAAGCGACGAAGGTGATGACGAATAGCGAAAAGGACGGCTACCAGAAGCGCCCACGGCGGGTTTACGGGCCAGACTTCGTCGAGAAAACGCGCGAGCCCGCCGCGGTGGAAATGGTGGAAATCGCCAAAAGCGGCGATTTCACACATTCCCACCGCACCACGACGACGGCTCTACAATGACATATTCGCTTTGCACAGCGAACGACGTTATCGCTTTGCTCCAACATTGCATGTAGGCGCTCGTTAGAGATGTCATGTCCCCGTTCTGCGGAATACAAAAGTGGCGGTCCTACCGCATACCTGCGGCTAGTACGTCCGGCTTTGCACGGCAGCTCTCCCATGAGGTGCTCCATG
>CAXTGN010000910.1:0-2104 GCA_964243455.1 uncultured Acidobacteriaceae bacterium | reverse complement strand
TCTGCGGGGAGCTCGGTCGTGAGTTCGTACTCGAGCTGACGAATCTGCTCGTCGAGGGCCTTCTTGATGTCCTGCATGGGTGAGGTCTGCTTTGGGCCGGAGTGGCGCTCAGGCGAGCGCGCGGCGAACACCCATTATAACGGGGGATGCCTCCGCCGCTCCTGGGGTCACCCCTTGGTTGCAGCGAAAGGTGGGCATCGCTCTGCTATCATCTCCTCGAAATCGTCGATGCAGTGCACCTGACTCAGCCAGTGGCGAGGTGTTCAGCTGAGAGCAAGAGAGCTCTATGGATACCACGGGAGAGCATCAACCGGCGTCTGCCACAGCGACTCTGGAAAATCAGGAACTTGTGCTGTCCTCGGACATCGAAAGTGTCGCCGAGATCGAACAGGCCGTCGAGGCAATCTGCGGACGCGCCGGCTTTGACGAGGACACCGCCAGCAACATCGCCATGGTCAGCCGCGAGGCCGCGATCAATGCGGCCAAGCATGGCAATGAGTTCGCGTCTGAAAAGAAGATCACCGTCAATCTCCAGCGCACCGCCGCCACAGTGCGCATCTGCATCGCCGATCAGGGGGCCGGTTTAGACCCGGCTTCGTTGCCTGACCCTCTGGATCCAGCCAATCTGTTACGTTCCTCCGGCCGTGGTGTTTTCTTAATGCGCGCCATCATGGATGAGGTACACTTTCGGCAGTTAGAGCCAGGCACAGAGGTCACCCTCATCAAGCGCAGGGACACGGAGGCAAGCAGCTAAAAATGGATACCAAGATTCGGCATGTGGAAGGTGTAACGGTTCTGGATCTCAGCGGCAGAATCACGCTGGGTGAGGCGAGTGGCAAATTGCGCAGCGCCGTCCAGGAGGCCCTCTCCGCGGGCTCCAAGAAGATTCTGCTCAACCTTGCCGATGTGAACTACATCGATTCGGCCGGCCTGGGCGAGCTCGTCAGCGCCTTCACCACGGTGAAGAACGCCGGCGGCGACCTCAAATTGTTGAGCCTGACCAAGAAGGTCAAGGATCTGCTCGTCATCACGAAGCTGCTGACGGTATTCGACGTGAAGGAAACTGAAAAGGACGCCCTCGCGTCTTTCGCGTAAATTACGAGCATGCAAAAAGGCCGTCGCCACGTGCGACGGCCTTTTGCTGTCTGCTAAGGAAATCTAGCTGCTCAATGCTGCCGGGGCAGCCGCTTCATCCGCATCCATTGGCAGCAAGGTATCCACCCGCGTCAGCCGTAGCAGGGCAGCGACCTTGTCCGTAACCCCCGCGAGGCGCAGGGTTCCACCACGTTCCTGCGCCACACCCGACGCGTGCGCCAGTGATCCCAGGCCCGCGCTGTCGATGTATGGCACGCCGCTCATCTCCAACACCAAACGGTGCGCCCCGTTCGCAAGGGCGGTATGGATCTGCATGGTCAGCCGTCTTCAGGCTGGTGCCGAGCGTCAGGGCCCCGGTCAGGGTGATCACGGCTGTGTCCGCCGTCACCGTGCGGATCGAGGTTTGGAGCAGCATGGGAGCACTCTAGCACGCGCCAAAGCTCCGGTAGCCGCAATGCCCCCGACCCTTCGCCGCTACCGGCGCCGCTCTCAGAGCTTGGCCAAAGCTGCCGCCTCATCCGGCGACAGCGTCGCGTACTTCGCGACACCCACCATCGTGAAGACCTTGTTGAAGTGCGGTGTGAGCCCGAAGATGCCGATCGTGCGGCCACCCGCCTTGTGCGCTTCCAGGAGTACCTGGATGATGATCGCGATGCCCGACGAGTTGATGTACTCGACCCCTGAAAAGTCGAGTAGGACATTGCTCACGGACGCTTCGATCGCATGGTAGCGCTCCAGAATCGCGTCTTTTGAGGTGGAGGCGATGTCGCCCGTAAACGCCAGGATGGCCGCCGGCTCTCCGGAGCCGCCCTTGGCCATGCGCTGTGTCACCTTGGTGGATGCCTGCATCAGAAAATCTCCTTACCGCTTTGCCGCATTCGTTTGGTCGAGCCGGATCATGAGCCGCACAAAACTTTTGCCCGGGGGGCCCTGGTGCCACTCCGCCTCATCCACGAGTGCCTGAATCAAAAACATACCCATCCCTCGTGGATCCTCCTCGCCCAGCATC
>CAXTGN010000909.1:663-2104 GCA_964243455.1 uncultured Acidobacteriaceae bacterium | reverse complement strand
GGACGGCTTGGCTGATTCATCAATACCAGCCTCTTACGTTTCCTATTGACAACTATATTCCCGCCATTCCCTGGCGAGCATTGAGAATTTGACGATCATGGTATGCAAATTCAGACAAGCTGACGGCCGGTCGCGCGCCGGCACGTCGGCCTGCCACCTCCGATCAGCCTGACCGGGATGCGCCGTCAGAAGCGCTTCATCAGGTTGAGCCCGATGGTCAGCGGACGCAGCGTGTAGCTCTGCACCACCGAGTTGATGATCGGCCGCTGGATGATCGTCTTGTTGTCCAGCA
Source organism: uncultured Acidobacteriaceae bacterium (assembly GCA_964243455.1). GTDB lineage: Bacteria > Acidobacteriota > Terriglobia > Terriglobales > Acidobacteriaceae > Granulicella. Next base: position 1,812 of record CAXTGN010000909.1, on the reverse strand, counting down.
GGTTCTGGACGTAGAGCGAACCCTGCCAGCCGCGCACCTCGACGCCGACGCTCGCATTGAGCACGCCGTACGCGGGATCACGGTAGTTCGGGTCCGTCACCACGAAGCTGCCGTTCGACGGCCCGACCCAGTCATAGTCCGCCTTGATGAAGCCGGTGATGTTGCGGGTGAGCTCGTGGTAGTAGTCCGCGATCGCGGCCGCACTCCATGATGGGGTGAACAGCACGTTCTCGCCGACCGCGGCGGTCTGCGCGTTGATCGTGCTGGTGATGGTCGCGTGTTCCGCCCCGACATTGATGCCCAGCGTCAGGCCGGGCAGCAGCGGAGGCCGGTAGCGGGTCTCGACCTCGCCGCCATAGGCCGCCGCGTCACCGACATTGTAGTTGAAGGCGCCGCCGCAGATCGGGATCGTGATCGTCTGCTGGATGCGCGACCAGTCGATGTAGTAGCCGGCGACGTTGACCGACAGCGTCCGGTTCAGCAGCAGCGCCTTCGAGCCGGCCTCGTAGCTCCAGAGCTGGTCCGAACCGTAGGTGGTCGGCGCGTCCTGGAAACCGATCTGGTTCAGCCCTTCGACGCAGGCGATGTTGGTGTTGGGTGTGGTGGCGCCGCCCAGGCGGAAGCCCTTGGCGATCGTCGCATAGACGGTCGCGGTCTTGCCCAGGTCGTAGGTCGCGGTGAATTTGGGGGTGGGTGCGGTAAAGCTGGCGGATTGCCGGTACGGCGTCCCGTTGGTGCCGGCATTGCCGAGCTCGAAGAAGCCGGCGCCGGTCTCGGAGAAGGTCTCGTGCGCCGACACGTAGCGCTCGCCGAACCCGAGATGCAGCCGCGGGGTCAGGTCGTAATTGACCTGGCCGAAGCCCGCGTACTGGGTAATGTCGTTATGGTCGTAGACCGTCCACACCAGGTCGTTGTTCCACAGTCCGGGGTTGCCGGGCTCGCCGAGCACGGAGTCGTTGATGTTGAAGCCGTAGATCTGCTGGAAGTCGTTGCTGAACCCCGGGATCGGTTCGTAATCGAGATGGCTCCACTTCTGGTCCGAATAGAAGAAGCCGAGCACCCAGCGCAGCCGCTGATCGTCGTGCGACGCCAGCCGCACCTCCTGCGTCACGGTCTTGAAGCGGTCGGTGAACAGCACCGGCGACGGCA
>CAXTGN010000909.1:0-653 GCA_964243455.1 uncultured Acidobacteriaceae bacterium | reverse complement strand
TGCCGCTCGTCGATCAGGCTCTGCCCGAGGCCGTAGAGCGGACCGATGTAGGCGCCATAGCTCACGCCGGGCGCCAGGCTGGCATTGGTGTCGTCGAACAGGCTCTTGAAGTTGTTGTAGGAGAAGCTGGTGATCGAGGTCAGCTCGGCGAAGCCGAAGATCCCTTTCTTGATCGTGACGCTCGGGATGTACATCTTGTCGCTGATGAATTCGCGCACCTGCTTGTTCTGGTTGTACAGCCCGAGATCCTCGAAGAAGTTGGGCGAGTCTCCGGTGTATAGGTCCTGGAAGAAGAAGGACGGCGTGATGGTGAAGTCGGGCGTCAGCTGGAGCCTGCCGGTGATGCGGACGACGCCGGTGCGCTCGTAGTTGGTGCCGCTCTTGCGCGGACCGTCCTCGAGCGTCTCGTTGTCGATCCAGCCGCTGTTGTCGAGGAACTCGCCGGCGATGCGCAGGGCGAACACGTCCTTGACCACCGGGACGTTGACGGTGACCTGCTGGTCGGTGTTGACGCCGCCGTGCACGGTGCCGGACACGTCGGAGTTGACGTACGCGCCGTACTTCTCGAGGTCGGGTTGGTTGGTGATGAAGCGGATCGTGCCGCCTTCGGAACTGGCGCCATAAAGGGTGCCCTGCGGCCCGCGCAGTACCTC
>CAXTGN010000908.1:0-2105 GCA_964243455.1 uncultured Acidobacteriaceae bacterium | reverse complement strand
TCAGTCCATTCGCATTCCTGTGGACTTTGTTACTAAGCCCCAAGTCTCATCTTGTACTCCTTGGGCGTTGTCCCAAACTGGATCAGGAATTCATGCCTGAGCGCTGTAACGCTTCGGAAGCCGCACCGTCTTGCAACGACGGAGAGCGTGGAACCAGGTTCCTGCAGCAGTGTTTTGGCTCCTTCTGCTCGCATTTTCCGCACCCACGAAGCTGGTGTCTCCTGAAACGCAGCTGTAAAGCGTCTTGCAAATGTTCGGGGACTCATCAATGCCTGCCGGGCGAGTGCCTCCACAGAGAGGTCCCGCGCCAATCTCTCTCTCACCCAGGCCGGCAGGCCGCGTAGTGCCTCATCGATACCCGTGCCTTCCGCAAGCAGATCACTAAATTGAGCCTGCCCTCCTGGTCGCCGCAGGTAAAGCACAAGTACACGCGCCACCAGGCCTGCGATCTGAATGCCGAGATCTTCCTCAACCAGCGCCAGAGCGAGATCGATACCCGCCGTGATGCCTGCGCTGCTGTAGAAGGGACCGTCTTTGACAAAGATGGGATCTCTCTTGACGTCGATGTTCGGGTACTCCTGCGACAGTTGGTCGCAGTTCTGCCAGTGCGTCGTGGCCTTTCGCCCGTCTAGAAGCCCTGTTGCGGCAAGTAAGAACGCCCCTGTACACACAGAACCAAAGCGCCGGATTCGCTCCTGTCTTGCTCGCATCCAGCGAAGAACATCCTGGTCGTAAGGGCGCATGGCTCCGCGCCCGCCGACTACCAGCAACGTGTCAATCGGCTTTCTGAACTCTTGGTAGTAGTGTTGCGAGGCGACCGCAAGTCCTGCGGTGCTTGTAAGGGATTGTTCCCGAGTCGTGGAAACAATTTGGGGTGCGTATTCGCCGTTTCGACTGGCAGCGTTCGCCTCAGAAAACACAGAGTAAGGTCCCGTGAGATCAAGCAGTTCGAACGGTGGCGCGACCAGAAAGACGATGTTTCGTTTCATCGATGCGAACCTAAAGCCAGTATGGCAGGATTTCAAACAAACTTGGCAAATCAGCCTTCCGCATCGAGCACATAGTCGGGTAGGGTCGTGAATCGCCCTCTTGGAGAGATTGTTATGACCGCACTCAAGGCTCATGCGGCACTGCTGATCATCGATGTACAACAAGGGTTCTCGAACCCTTGTTGGGGACCGCGCAATAATCCCGAGGCCGAAGCCAACATCGGCCATCTTCTTGCCGCATGGCGCCAAAGCGGACGCCCCGTAGTCCACGTGCACCATGATTCCTCATCACTCGACGGAAGTTTCGTGCCGGGCACACCAGGAAATGCACCCAAGGCCGAAGCGGTCCCCGTCGAAGGTGAACCCGTTCACCACAAGACGGTAAACAGCGGCTTCATTGGGACCAGGCTCGAGCAGGAGTTGCGGGACGCCGGAATCGATACCCTTGCTATCGTCGGGTTGACAACCCAGCATTGCGTCTCGACGACGACACGGATGGCTGGAAACCTCGGCTTCCATGCTTACGTGGTGGCTGATGCCACGGCAACCTTCGACCAAATCGGCATAGATGGGCAAAAGAGAGCGGCTTCGGAGGTTCACCTTGCCGCACTCAGTGATCTGAACGGCGAGTTTGCCACCGTGATCGACACAAAGAACCTCCTCGCTTCTCTTGTTGGGCTAGGTACCCAGGGCTGAAGTGACCAGCGTTGTTCCTCACAAGTCGCACAGGCGGAAGTTGGCCACCCCACCCGGCGCTTTCGGAAGCGGAAGGGCGCTGACTGGCGTGAGCTGCGTTTTCACAGGATCTATGTCGCGGGGACGGCTCACACCAACTTTGATGAGTGCATTGGCCTGTAATCGCCAATGGGAGCTTAACTTCCGGATGAACCGTCGTAACGAGTCATAGGCAGTATCTCCTACAAGCCGACTCCTCCGACTATCCCTTCCCCCCTGCATCGCCGTGTACTACGAGCATGATTGTCAGCCGGCAAGAAGTTTTTGAACCTCGGCCTTGTATAGCCGGCCTGTTGCGATGCGAAGGCCGCCTCGAAGCTCGAGCTCATACGTGCCGCTAAACAAGGGATATACTGCAACGATCTTTGAAGTGTTGACAAT
>CAXTGN010000907.1:0-2110 GCA_964243455.1 uncultured Acidobacteriaceae bacterium | reverse complement strand
ACGGAAGCCGGTCATGCGGTCCGTCGAGTTCCGCGCAGCATTCACCAGATCGTTCGTAAACGCCTCTCCGGTGATGTACATCATGGAAAGGTGCGCCTGACGACGCTTCACTTCGTGTCCAATGGCATGCATTAGATGCGTCTTGCCCAGACCCACGCCACCGTAGATGAACAGCGGGTTGTACATCCGCGCAGGTCGGTCTGCGACAGCATTGGCTGCGGATAGGGCAAATTCGCTGCCAGAACCTTTCACAAAGTTCGCGAAGGTGTAGCTCGGTCTAAGTTGGGTCGCGGTACTCCAGTCGAAGCGGCTCTGTTCCGGGTTGGGAGCGTTGATCGGTGTAGGCAGCGGCCGTTGCGGCTTGGGCGCATTGGCAGAGTGTGTCGGCTGCGGTGCAAAGCCGCCGTCTTCCCGGACGCGCGCAGCGGTGGGCTCAGCCGGCGCCGCCTGAAACGTGACCTCATCGATCTCCAGACCCAGGTTATCGATGGCTTCGTGGATGTGATCGCCGTAGCGATCACCGATGCTTTCAAAGTCCGCCGAAGGCACGCGAACAAACAGGGTGCGTCCTTCGATATGGGAGAACCGCGTGGGCTTTAGCCATGTCTCGAAACTCTGCCGTTTGACTTTTTTTTCCAGCGCACCGAGGATGCGCACCCATTGATTTAGAACGGCGGTTGAGACCGGGACAAATGACATCGCGTGCGGCTTCCTTCGTGTCGTAACGTTCGTTGCAAGAGCCCGGTGTTCGGTCGAAAGAAGGACCGGAGTTGGGCGCGGTGGTCCGGGCAGCACGCTTTGCGTGACTGCTGCGTAGATCACCGTTTCTGCTTGAGCTCAGCCGTCAGTACGGCAGAGAGAGTGATGCAAAAAGAGCAGCCAGGCTGTGATCCGGAAGCCGCTCTTTGTCGGAACGGAGTCGATAGTAGCACGTGGAAAGCAGGGGGTTGGAACACTCTCGCTCCGATTTTTCCAGCTTGCACCAGCTGTGGTGAAAGTCACTTTAGGTTGCTCCACTATGAGACTAAAGTCACCGGCCCTGCATAGCAAAGGGCTATGCAGAATTGCTGCATAGCCTCAGCTCGGGTATACTCAGAACTTGCTGTCGAGCCGGTTCACGCACCATCTGTGACCCTCTGAGCGCCTGCCCTTCAGCAGTGCGATGCGGCAGACTCAAGATTGAGAAGCACACCAGGATAAAGACATGCCCAAGCGTACCTTTCAACCAAACCGCCGCCGTCGCAGCAAGGTCCACGGCTTTCTAAGCCGCATGAAGACCAAGGCCGGCGCTGCCGTGCTGAACCGCCGTCGCGCCAAGGGCCGGCACAAGATCGCCGTCTCTGCCGGCTTCCGCGACTAGTCGAATCTCCTCATTCGATGTCCTCATACCAGGGAGAGCCTCTCATGGAACAGCCAGTCGCCCTGATGGCTGCATGTGAAGCTCTCCCTCAGCTTTGGTCGCCGCGCGTCGTTGGCAGGGTCAACGACCAGTACATCAAAGCCGTACGCGTGGAAGGGGAGTTTCCCTGGCACAGCCACGCTGAAGAAGACGAGATGTTTCTCGTCCTTCGGGGCGCCCTTCGTATCGGACGCGTCGCGCAAGACGGCGGCGACGTTGTTGTAGGAGCCGGTGAGTTTTTCGTTGTGCGGAAAGGCGTACGGCACAACACCTCCGCTATCGAAGAGACGTGGCTCGTGCTCATCGAGAGCGTCTCCACCAGGCACACAGGCGAAGAACAGACGCCGATGACCCGGTCCATCGAAGAACAGCTTGAGGCATAGTCTCCAAGCATTCGGTTCCCTCCCTTGAAGCGATGAAGACCTCCACACAACATCGTCTGCGCAAGCACCCGGACTATCAGCGGGTCTATAAGGGTGGACGTAAACAGTGGGCAGGGCAGATCGCCTACTTCAGCGCGCGGCGGGAGCCTGGCTCGCAGGCTGCGATCCGCAGCCAGACACCGGGGCCACGCGTTGGGCTCACGGTTCCGAAAGCGCTGGGCAAGGCTGTTGACCGGAATCGGATCAAGCGTCGATTGCGCGCGCTGGTCCGTTCTTCCTTACCGCTGCTTGGGGAATTGCCCGTGGATGTGATTCTTCATCCCAAGCG
>CAXTGN010000906.1:0-2112 GCA_964243455.1 uncultured Acidobacteriaceae bacterium | reverse complement strand
AGGACTTCGTGATTGCAACCGGGCGGCAGTACAGTGTGCGGGAGTTCATCCAGCGCTGCGCCACCCTGCTTGAACTTGATCTGACATGGCACGGCAATGGGGTTGACGAGAAGGCTGTTGATGCCACGGGGAAAGTCATCGTTGCAATCGATCCGCGATACTTCCGGCCAACCGAGGTCGAGACGCTTCTAGGCGATCCAACTAAGGCGCAAAAGGAGCTTGGGTGGACGCCGCGGACGAGTTTTGATGACTTGGTGAAGGAGATGGTCGAGGCCGACCTGCTCTCTGCGCAACGCGACGCCCTTGTACGCAAACATGGCTATGCGGCGTACAACGTTCGGGAGAGCTAGACGTATGAACTCGCACTACATGTCGAAGGACGCGCGCATCTTCATCGCCGGGCATCGTGGGCTTGTGGGTTCTGCGATTTATCGTGAGTTGACGAGGCTCGGCTACGCAAACGTGATCACCCAAACAAGGAGCGAACTCGATTTGCTCGAGGCGGATGCGGTGCGTGCGTTCTTCCTGCGTGAGCGGCCCCAGTTTGTCTTTCTTGCCGCTGCAAAGGTGGGCGGGATTTATGCCAACAATGCCTATCCGGCTGACTTCATCCGCGACAATCTTGCGATTCAAGGCAACGTTATAGATGCTAGTTATCAGGTCGGCGTGGACCGATTGCTATTCCTGGGTTCGTCCTGCATCTACCCGAAGTTGGCACCTCAGCCAATGCCTGAGAGCTCGTTATTGACGGGACCGCTGGAGCCGACAAATCGACCGTATGCCCTGGCTAAGATAGCAGGCATCGAGATGTGCTGGAGCTATAACCGGCAGTACGGGACGAGGTATCTGGCAGCGATGCCAACAAATCTTTATGGACCAAACGACAACTTCGATCTGAACAACTCTCATGTGCTGCCGGCTCTGATTCGCAAGACGGCCGAGGCAGTGCGTGCGGGAGCAAGCGAGGTGACCGTTTGGGGAACGGGAACGCCTCGACGCGAGCTGTTGTACTCCGACGATCTGGCACAGGCCTGTATCTTCCTGATGAATCTTGATCAGACCGGCTTTGGCTCTCTAATGCTGGACGATGCACCGCCGCTTATCAACATCGGTACAGGCGAGGATGTCACGGTTCGTGAACTAGCAGAGATTGTTGCAGGGGTTCTGGGCTTTAAGGGATCGCTTGTCTTCGATACCAGCAAGCCCGATGGAACCCCGCGCAAGCTGATGGATGTAACGCGTCTGCATAATCTCGGCTGGAAGCACGTTACTAGTCTGGAACACGGTATATCGCGAACATGGGATGCGGTTCGCGCTGAGCTATCCTGAGTTGTACCACTGTTGCACTGTTTGTTACCTCTCTTCCAGATCCCTGTTTTGCTGAACGTCTCTCACCAGACCTTGGAATCACCGCGCCTCTCTGCGAATGCTCGCCTAGGGACCGTGGGGGTGTTTCCGTGCGTCTGGAGGAGGGTCGATGTACGAAGAAGAGCATTCTCAGGGCCCAATCGTCCCATCCCATAGCCCCAATTGTGGGATTATCCGACCCCATACCACCTTCCTAGAATCAGCGTTATCGCAGGCCTGGTCAGAGCTGCGAACTGCTATTCAGGCGAGGTTGCCACTGATGTACTTTCCTACTGTTCCGTTTCAGCGAGCTTTGCTCGCTTTGTGTCTTTTTACTTCCTGCATGGCGCATGCAGTCACTCGTGGCGTCGCCACCGGCCCGAATGTCGCCGAGCAACTGCTTCTGACCGAAGCAAATAAAGATCGCGTTGCGCATAATCTGAGTGCCCTCAAGCGGGATGCGATGCTCTCTCAGGCGGCTCTTTACCATGCATTCCAGATGGCGGATCATGCGGACATCTCCCATGGTTTTCCAGGCGAGCCGGACCTTTCGCAGCGCGGGGCCAGTGCTGGTGTGCATTTTTCACTGATCACAGAGAACGTTGCGGAAGCACAGGATCCAACGATCATCCACGACCTCTGGATGCACTCCAGCGGCCATCGTGCCAACCTGCTTGACCCTTCCGTGAATGTCGTCGGCATCGCAGTTGTCTCCCGCAATGAAGAGGTTTTTGCGGTCGAGGACTTTGCATCGACCGTAGAATC
>CAXTGN010000905.1:0-2113 GCA_964243455.1 uncultured Acidobacteriaceae bacterium | reverse complement strand
ACATGCTTACGGAGCGAGAAGCACCCGCGAGGACAGGTAACGTCGGGTGGCCGCCATGCGCGAGTCGGAACATCAAACACAGCTGGTCCGATGGACAAAGGATCGGGTCTAGACATATTATGTCCAGATTTTCATTTCAGAGCGGCCGTGGTGAACCAGAGTTGAGCTGAGGTTCACGTAACGCTGTTGGAGGTGGTCCATCTCGTCGCGCGAGCCAGCGCGGATGAGGCGGCGGGGTCGCCCCTCTACAGGCGGCTCGGGGCCGAGGTTGCGCGCCATGTGCTGATGCCCTTGTGGGCCAAAGAAGCAGGAGCCCAAACTGCATCGCAACTAAGTTAAAGCCAACTTTGAACGCCGTTCGACACGCTGGCAGAATTATAGAAGGCTGGACAGCGGACTCCAGCTGAGGCGGTATGCCTCCAACGAGGGCGTAATCAGGCCCGCGATCAGACCGGCTTTGAAGTCAGCTATAGTAAGTTTTCTGAGAGTGTCATCGGCGCGACCTTGCATCCCGCGGTGCGCTGAAACGTGCGATAGAGCGCTTCTGCTTCGGTACTTCATCACGGCTATATGCAGCTACTCCTCTTTCTTTCCTTACAATTTGATCTACTCTACTACGATCGGGCCACACTTAAAGCCGGTAGTCATTCACTCGAACGCAGACCCCACTGTAGGCACCAGCAGTGCAATAAGCTGATGCACGTCCGCTGCGTTTTGGAGATCGGCAACCACACCCGCGATGGCAGCTTGGCGATCTGCGCTGATAATACCGTCTGTCAGGTGAAGAAACTGTGAGTTTACCGCGGCTGTATCCAAAGGAGCTGAAATGGTGCGCGACATTTGTACGGTCTGGACCTCTTCCGAACCATCCTTGAAGCGCACCACGAGGCGGGAGCGGCCACGGCCCTCCCGGCCGGCCTTGTCGAATTCGGGGTCGTGGTTGGCTTCGATCCGTAGAATAAGCTTCCAGATATCATCGGCGTCGATGCGCGAGGGCGAGAACTGGCGCACCATTGCTTGCCCGTCGAGGGTTGCGACGGCGAGAGCATACCCGACGTTCATTTGTGCGGCGATGGGCGTGATCGGGCGCTCCATGCGCCACCAGCCATGGTGGTAGCCCGCATGAGGCATGTAAACGTCCATGCGTTCCACGTCGGCCGCCTCGAACGGACGCCGGGCGCGTAGGTCGAAAAGGGCGTCAAGCGGCGCATGTAGCGCGCCCATGGCGGCGTAGGGCTTGATGGCTATCCGGAGGATCTCCCAGCGCTCGCCCAGCTCCGCGGTGATCTGCGAGGCGTCGGGGTCATGACCCTCGCCAAACACCGCCAGGAACCCGCCGTAGTCGCGCTCGAACACGCGTTTGATCCCAGTGTAGCCGCCCGACGCTAGGCAGGCGGCGGAGTAGCCGGCGCGCGAGGCGAAGCCATGGTGCATGCGCTTGCACATGGCCTCGTACTGCGCCGCCATCAGCCCGCCGGATTGAGTGCCCGCCAGGCCCAAGGCATCCTCGAAGCGCGCCGCGTCCAGCTTTAGAAGCACGCCGGTAGCGGCTGCCGCCGCATGGGTGCCGAACACTGCGCCCGAGTGCCAGCCCCGCGACAGCATCTGCGCCCCGTGCAGCGCCATGCCCACTCGCGGCCCAAGCTCGAAGCCGGCGATGGCCGCGCGCAGGAACTCCGCCCCACTGACCAGCCCGATCGCCTGGACGCATGACATCAGCGCCGGAAGCACCAGCGAAGCGCTGTGCAGCGGGCCCAGCGGATGGAAGTCGTCGAGCTCGAACCCCTGTATGAAGGTGCCATTCAGAAGCGCGGCCACCGGACCCGGAAAGGTGCGATCCCAGCCGATTAGGGGAGTGTCCCCTCGGCCCTCAAACCGCGCGGTGGCCTCGACTGCGGTGCGGGACCAAGGCAGCTGAGCGCCGACCAAGGCGCATCCCAGACCGTCCAGGATCAGGTCTTTGGCCCGTGCCTGAACCTCCGGTGGTACGGCGTCGAGCGTCAGGCCGTCCAGCCAATTGCAAACCTGACCGGTAACGGCCGCGGGGTCGGTCGGAGCCTCGCGGGGGCCGGCGTAGATGAGATCGCTCATGCGTGGGTGCGCTCCATGTCGG
>CAXTGN010000904.1:0-2116 GCA_964243455.1 uncultured Acidobacteriaceae bacterium | reverse complement strand
CCACAAGGTGGACCCGAACGTCCAGCGTGCTGGCGGCGAGGATGGCGCCGCGGATCTCCGGGTCGGGTGCCTTGTCGGAACCCATGGCATCGAGAACGATGTCGATTGGCATGCGGGAGGCGGGCTGCTCTAGGGTGTGGCGCGAAAGGAAACAGGCCCTCCCGCAGCGTACGCGAGGGCCTGTGACCGGGAGATGGAGATTACTGGACTACCTGTGCGGGAAGGACCTCACGGCCCTTGTACTGACCACACTTCTTGCAGGCGCGATGGGGGAGTTTGCGCTCGCCGCAGTTGGGGCAGGCGGAGACGCCGGTGGGGATCAGGAAGTCGTGGGAGCGACGCTTTGCGGTGCGCTGCTTGCTGTGGCGCCGTTTCGGATTCGGCATGGTGAACCTTTCAAACTCAAGATTGCCGTCCGACAGCTCACGCCCCGGTCAGCTCTGCTTCAAACTGTTGCGAAACTCAGGATTTCGTCACGCCGGGGAGGCTGATTCCTGCTAGGGCACCCCAGCGAGGATCCGTGGCGGTTTCACCACAGTCACATTGCGTTGCGTTGCGATCTGCCCCGCAGTGCGGACAAAGTCCTTTGCATTCCTCCCGGCAGAGCGTCCGTCCGGGCAGGGTTAACAGCACCTGCTCACGCACGACGTCCTCCAGCGGAAGGCCGCTCTTCTCATAATACCCGATTTCTGTCTCGTCTTCCGTAATCGCGTGCTCGCCTGATTCGGCATCCACACCGCCGGGCCGAAAGATCAGGTCGAAGCTGGCTTCCACGGGGGTCTGAACAGGGGTGAGGCAGCGTGCGCAAAGCACCTCGAAGTTTCCTTCGACGTGGGCGCGAATGCGGATGTCCTCGACAAACTCTTTGTGACCGCGATGCTCGACCAGCAGTTCCGCCTTGCCTTCCACTGCGAGTGGACCGGCTTGCTGCACATCCGGCGCGTAGTCGATCTGTCCTGCGGGAATCTCGAGGTGAAGCGAAAGAGGCTCGTCCACAAGCTGGGCCGGTTTGATGACCATCACAAACCTATTTTCTCACGCGGTCCGGTCCCGTGCGTTGCCCTGGTGGCCCGGGACATCAGAGCGAAACAGCCGAATTCCCGCAGTTCCGGCGGCGCCGGCCTCCAAGCAGAACGGCGCGGTTGCGGGGGTCACGCCACCCAGCGCCAACAACGGTACCGGGCGAGCGAGATCGGCGGCTCGCGCCAGCTCCTCGAGTCCGGTACCCGCGACGACGATCCGATCCCCAACACGTTTTTCAAAAACGGGTCCGAAGAGAATCAGATCGGCCCCGGCATCGCGTGCGGCCCGCACCTCCCCGAGATTGTGGCAGCTCATGCTGACTGTGCACCCAGTGAGCCCCGCCGCCCCGAAGATTCCCCGGACCTGTTCCGGACGAAGTTCGCCGAGGCGCGCCGTCAGGTGGACCCCGCCCAGCCCCGCGGCTGCAGCGATATCCGCGCGGCTGTTTACCAGAAGGCAGGGCCGGTTCCGGGCAGTAGGCAGATTGCCCAAAAATCGCACACCTTGCTCGGCGAGGGTGAAGATCTCCCCCGCAGGAAGCGCTTTTTCCCGGAGCTGCACGAAGTCGACACCGTCTTTGGCCCATCGGTGCAGCGCCGCCAGCCATCGCGCCTCCAGCGCATTCCGTTCGCCGGATTTGCGGCCTGCTGTGCCTTCGCTGAGATTTGTTATCGCGTAACGCACAGTTTGGCTCCCGGCTACCACCATCCTGCCAGAGCCGTCCCCCACGGGCATACCGGTTCAGACCCGAATGGGGTCTATGATAGGGAGCGTCACGACGGAAGCGCTTTCACGACGACCCGTTGTACGCGTTGCCTGCAAAGGCACGCTTTAACCCGAGGAGAGTCAACCCACCTCTATGGGCACTGTGTACGACCTTATCGTTATCGGCTCCGGCCCCGCAGGACAGCGCGCCGCCATCTATGGAGCCAAGCATGGCAAACGCGTTGCGTTGGTAGAGATGCGCGAGGTTGTCGGTGGTGCCTGCATCAACACCGGCACCATCCCCTCCAAGACCATGCGGGAAGCCGTTCTGCACCTGTCCGGCTATAACTACAAATCGATCTACGGCATGAACTACCGGGTCAAGGAA
>CAXTGN010000903.1:1168-2118 GCA_964243455.1 uncultured Acidobacteriaceae bacterium | reverse complement strand
GTGTGGACAGCGGCTGGCAAACATCCTCAAGTGGCGCGGACAGTCGTGCTCAAGTTGAAAACCAGCGACTTCACTGTTCTCACGCGGAGTCACACTCCTGCTTCACCTCCCGCCTCGTGTGAAGAAGTGACGGTTATCGTGTTATCCCTTCGCGACCGGGTGCATATGAAGGTAGCGCAGCGCTTCCGCCTGGCAGGTGTGGGTTTGAGCAATTTTCAAGCAAGGCAAGAAGCTCCCCAACAGCCTCTGTTCGTCTGAGTTCCTGCTTACTCACAGTCCTTTTTGAAGCGATTCAAGCCAGGTGGAGGCAGGGTACCAAGGCGAGCAGGATCTGGCTCCTCAGTGGACAAAACCCGCGAATTCCGCCTGATAAGGGAAACAAACCCTGCAGGCCCGCAGCTTAGCCAGAACCAAGTTTCTAACCCCTACGAGACAGCGGGTATCCAAACGCGGCGAGTATCGAATTTGTTTGCAGGACCCTCTGGCTTCATACGTTGTAAATGCCAAAACTTCATGGTTTACAGATGCCGGAGACCGAGAAACGCGGTAGAGTACTTATATTACGAATAGAGGAGGGTGGCATCACATGGAAACCAGGTCCAGCCTGCTATTGAATCTGAAACACAGCCTGATTGTGGTCGAGTTGCTGGTCAGCGGAGCATTGTTATTTGTCATCGAGAGGGTTATTCGATATAGCCGTAAGACGCTGGCGCTTGCCACGTCCAAATAGAGTCTGCGGTACACGGATCTGGCCCTCAGTGATGCTGAGGGCTTTTTTGTGCTCGACATGCCCCCTAAATGCAAAGTTAACGAACTGCTTTATGACCTCGGTTCAACCGTAAGATGTAAGGTAATGGCGTGATTGTTACCACAGTGCTGCGGCTCATTCTGAAGTGATGCTGTACTGTTTGATTTCAGTAGATCGACCTAAGTCGACGACCTGGCCTGGA
>CAXTGN010000903.1:0-1158 GCA_964243455.1 uncultured Acidobacteriaceae bacterium | reverse complement strand
CCCAATCAGGATAAGAATTCTGTTATTGCACCCCGCCTGACGTTATTGATCCCTGCAGTATTCCGCCCTACCTGTTCCTCCCCTCAAGCTGTCCCCGTTTGACATCCCAAAAGCCCTTGTAGAGGTGCGTCTGCATGTTTCAAGTATTCAGCGTTCGTCATGATGCCGAGTCCCGTTTTCTGTCGCTAAGTACGAGCACATCGAGGAAGACCGTCGCCATGAGTCTTCTTGTACTGGCGATATCGCTGTTCGGGCTGGTACCGGGTCTATGTGGGCAAGCACCAGTGAATGTGCCGACCTGGCGATACGACTTGACGGAAGCAGGGCAGAATACACAGGAGACTGCGTTGACTCCGGCCAATGTACGGGGCGGCACCTTCGGCAAGCTCTTCTCTGTTCCGGTGGATGGCTCCGTGTACGCGCAACCGCTTTATATAAGCGGGCTCACTATGCCGGACGGGCTGGTGCACAATGTACTGTTTGTTGCCACGGAGCATGACTCGATCTATGCGTTCGACGCAGATTCCAATGGCGGGGCGAACGCGAAACCGCTTTGGCAGATCACGCTGCTGGACACAGCGCACGGCGCCGCAGCCGGTGCGACGTTCCCAACACAGATACGGCTTCAGAAGATATAGCGCCGGAAGTAGGAATTACCGGCACTCCTGTGATCGATACAGCAAGCAATACGCTGTACGTAGTGGGAGCGACGAAAGAGAAGGGCAGCTATTTCCTGCGGCTGCATGCGATCAATATTCTTACCGGTGCTGAGCAGGGCAGCAGTCCGACTGCGATCAACGCAACTGTCGCCGGCACAGGAAACGGGAGCTCCGGTGGCAAGCTTGCGTTTAGCCCGCTGTGGCAGAACAATCGTGGCGCTCTAAGCTTTTTCAATGGCCACGTCTATATAGATTTCGCAGCGCATGGAGACAACGGTCCGTGGCACGGCTGGGTTTTTGCGTACGATGCGACTACGCTCGCACAGACAGCAGTGGTCTGCCTTTCTGCCAACGGCTTTGGGAACGGTGTGTGGAATTCGGGTTCTGGCATGCCGATTGACAGTACCGTTAACGGCGGCCGCATATTCCTGACCACAGGAAACGGCACATATGCAGCAACCAGGCCATTCAACGCCAGCAGTGAATTCGGAGACAGCAC
>CAXTGN010000902.1:0-2125 GCA_964243455.1 uncultured Acidobacteriaceae bacterium | reverse complement strand
GAAAACGAGAGCAACCTTGAATGCCGTCTCGAGCGAGGGCGAATACTTGTCCTGTTCGATGGCGATGACGGTCTGGCGCGTAACCCCGAGGCGATCGGCGAGTTCCTGCTGTGTCATGGCCTGCGCGGCGCGAAGTTCCCGGATCTGGTTGCGGATCGAAGGCATCAGAGCGCTCGCCGATAGGCCACGATCTGGGTTGTGGTCTTGACGATGTCTGCAATAACCAGCATGCCGAAGAAGACGCTCAGGAAGTGCAATCCCAGCAACCGGCTGTTCAGGGGTAGATTGCCCAGGGTGGTATGGAGCCAGAGCATGCCGAGACCAAGGACCATGAGGGAGACGATCGCGATGTAGCCGGCACGGTAGCCGCGCAGCTCGATCAAACGGTCGCGTTCGTCCGTTGTACGGTTGCGCGTAAGGGCAGCGATGATTGACTGAAGAATGACCTGCAGCACGATGATTCCAAGAATCATGCCCGTGACTTTGTTTACCGAGTTTTGCTGGTGCAAAAAGAAGTAGGGTCCGTAGACCAGGAGTTCCGCTGCAAGTGAACCGTAAAGGGACTTCTCCTGATAGGAAAGGTTTGCAGCCATGGTCATCACCTCGATGTTAAAGATGTTGTACATGGGCAGAGTAGGGTGTGTGGCCCGTAATGTCAAATATGTTTAACACAAAAGAGCACAACGCGGACAGATCTGTGTTTGGCGGAGGCAAGAGCGTGCGATCAAGAGTGCCCCTGCGATTTCGCTGAACCGTGAGCTTCCGCCTCTCGTATAGTGCAGCCAGTGAATCTCGACACGCTCTTTCAGCTCGGTGGCGATTTGGTGCTTCCAGGATGGTTATTGCTGGTGTTCGCGCCCACGTGGATCTGGACGCGACGCTACACCACCTTTGCGGTGCCCCTCCTGCTGGCCGTCACGTACGGGTGGTTGCTGGGCCACGCCCATCCGGCAGCTGGCGCCGGCTTCCGAAGCTTAACCGCTGTGAGATCGTTGTTCAGCGCTCCGGAGGCACTACTCGCCGGGTGGCTTCATTACCTTGCTTTCGATCTCTTCACGGGTGCGTGGGAGGCGAGGGATGCGGTCCGGCTTCGCATCTCGCGCTGGGTGGTTGCGCCCTGTCTTGCCCTGACGTTTCTGCTCGGGCCGCTTGGACTCGCGGCGTACCTGCTCATCCGTCTGGCATTGCGGAAAGAGGCTGCGGCATGACAACGCTGCTTACGAGGGCATGGCGGGAGAACCTTGGCCTTCGCGCAGCGTTCATCTTCAACGCCCTTCTGCTTCTGTTTGCCCTGTCCGCGCTGCCTTTCGATCACAGGAGAATCCTTGGCCTGAGCCCCTGGATCAAGCCGATGAAGTTCGATGTTTCCGTAATCCTCTATCTCGTGACGGTGGCTGCCATCCTGTCCGCTCTGCGGCGTTGGCACAGGATGCGCTGGATGATCGGCTGGGGAATTGGGATCGCGATGATGATTGAAAACGGCATCATCTCGCTGCAATCGCTGCGCGGCGTGCGGTCCCACATGAACTACACCACGCTTGAGGACACAGTGCTTTTCGGTGTGATGGGTCTGTTTATCTTGTTGAACACCTTGCTTGTTGCGTGGCTGATGGTCCTTGTCTGTTCGACAGATACCGCGTGGCCACGCGCTGCCCTCTGGGGGCTTCGCCTGGGACTGGGTATCTTTCTGGCCGGCAGCCTGGAAGGCGTCTACATGATCCTGAAGTTTCAGGCTCACACCGTGGGAGGAAGGGATGGCGGGCCGGGTTTACCGGTTGTGAACTGGAGCACCAACCATGGAGACCTGCGGGTGGCACACTTTTTCGCGCTTCATGCGCTGCAACTGCTGCCGCTGCTGGGGTGGGCCCTCTCTCGCACGCGGCTGCCGCGCCCAGCACAGCTTGCGGGTGTCGTCGCAGGGTCTGTGGTGTATCTTCTGGCCGTGTGGGCGCTGTTCCGTCAAGCTATGGCCGGCTCACCGCTGCTGAGTTAACGTTGACGTGGTCTTTGGGGCCTTTCGCAAGCAAACAGACCGAACCGTAGCGATCCTTTGCGCGTCGGCGTTCGTCCTATCAGCATGCCTGAAGGGGACACAATCTATCGCTCTGCCCGCGCGTTGAACAAG
>CAXTGN010000901.1:1358-2128 GCA_964243455.1 uncultured Acidobacteriaceae bacterium | reverse complement strand
TTGGTGGTGAAGAACGCCTCCCACAGGCGACCGAGCACGGCAGGGCTCATGCCGGTGCCGGTGTCGGCGACGGTAATCCTGACCCCACGACGCCCGGTGCGCCAGTCCGTAGAGGCGCAGGAACGCAGCGCCAACGTGGCCTGGCGGCCCGTCATGGCGTCCAGTGCATTGCTGACCAGGTTGCTCAGGACCTGCCGGATCTCGCCGTCGAAGCAAACGACGGGTTCCCCTGCCCGAAACCTCTGGTCGATCTCCACATTTCCGTTCAGAAGGCGGGTCGCATAGACCGCCAGGACGCTCCGAACCAACTCTTCAGCCCCCATGGCGAGAGGCCGCGTGGATTGCTTGTGGAAGCGCAGTGTCTGGCTGGTGATGGCGGCGACGCGCCGCAACTCGGCTTCTGCCTGCTCCAGGAAGATCTGCGTGGTTTCGTGGTCTTCGCTCCGGCGGGCGAGGAAGAGCAGGTTCGTGACGGCCTCGAGCGGGTTGTTGATCTCGTGGGCCATGGATGCGGCCAGACGCCCCACCGCCGCCAGTTTTTCCGCGGTGCGGAGCATGTGTTCGGTTTCGCGCCGCTCTGTCATGTCAGAGGACATGATGACGACGCCGAGGACATGGCCATCGGGCGTGATATCCGGAATGTGCTGGGAGAGCAGGTGGCGCGGCTCGGCGGCTTTCGGAGCGATCGTGACCTCGAACTGCTGTTTTTCGCCCGCCAGCGCGCGGTTCAGGTGAGCCTGGATCTCCGGAAAGGCCGGTCCGAGGACGTC
>CAXTGN010000901.1:0-1348 GCA_964243455.1 uncultured Acidobacteriaceae bacterium | reverse complement strand
GGTTCCGTACCGAAGAAGTCGGCGTAGGTGCGGTTGACGCGGATGTAATGGAGCTTGGGGTCGACATAGGCGATCAGGGCCGGCACTGCATCGGTGATGGTCTGCAGTTGGGAGTCGCTGCGCTCGAGCTGCAGTTGCGCTTCACGGAGCCGGGCTTCGCCTTCCTTGCGTTCCGTCACGTCCAGGACGAAGGCGATGCCCTCCCCCTGGCTCAGCATCCTGCTGGCGATGAAGACCCAGAAGCGCGAGCCGTCCTTGCGGAAGTACTGTTTTTCGTAAGGGACGACGCTGCCGGTTGCCTTGAATTGGTCGAGGGCCTTGTCCGAGGCGGCCTTCCACTCGGGCGGAGTCATCTCGGTCCAGCGCATCCTGCCGGACCGCATGTCCTCCTGGGTATAGCCCGCCATGCGGAGAAAGGCATGGTTGGCACGCAGAATGTCGCCCCCCGGCGTAAACAGGAGGATGCCCACCGTGTCGATCTCCACGGAGCGCCGGAACCTGAGGGCGTCGGTGAGGACATCCCCCGCAGTCACCTCTTCGATCCGTAACGGCATGAATCCGGGTTCGGCCATGGCGAGGGGCGAAGCCTCCTTGAACTTGAGGACACCCTCTCCGAAAGGGAGAGCAGGCGTTTGGGCGCGTACGGGAGTATTTGCGTCTCCCATCCTAGCCGACGTTGATCCCTCGCAAAATGCGGCGATCTGTTTTCTTCCGCGGCGGGCAGGCCCAGTAGTCTGGAAGGCATGCCCGCCCACTTCACGGAGGAGACGTTCCGCTTTCTGCGCGGCCTGAGCAAGCACAACGATCGGACCTGGTTTGAGGAACGCCGCCCGGTGTATGAGCGTGCCGTAAAGACGCCGCTGCATGCGCTGATACAGCAGATCAACGAGGGTTTGGAGGCGTTTGCTCCCGATCACGTGCGTGCGCCCCACAAGATTGCCATGCGCATCTTCCGCGATACGCGCTTCAGCCCGGACAAGCGGCCCTACAAAAGCCACCTGGCGGCGTGGTGGGCGCGGGAAGGCCTGCAGAAGACCGCCGCGGCCGGCTTTTTTGTCCAGATCGGGCCTGCAGGCGGCTTCGTCGCAGCTGGGATTTACGCGCCGGAACGGGACGAACTGATGCTGGTACGGCGCTGGCTGGGGGAACACCACGCGCGCTACCGCGAAGAGCTGGGGCGTTTGCTGCGCGAGACGAAGAAAGGGGCCGCGATGCAGGGGATCGAGCCGAACGCGCTCACACGCAACCCCAAGGGCTTCCCGCCGGACCACCCTGCGAGCGATCTGCTGCGCGCCCGCAACTGGGGCGTCACGGCGCCGCTGAGCGCGGAGGCGGCGCTACAGCCCGC
>CAXTGN010000900.1:0-2128 GCA_964243455.1 uncultured Acidobacteriaceae bacterium | reverse complement strand
GACTTCTCACTTCGTTCCTCTATCCCTCTTCCACCTCACTGCATGCAACGACTTCAAGTGAGTGCTCTGGTTGTGTTTGGCGTCAGTTGCCTGCTGACCGCATGCAGTTCACCTTGTTTGTGCCTGCAATTGTCGACCATCACCAGCTCATTCATCAGTTTCGTCTCGTCTGCTTGTCTCGTCTCGTTCGTTCGTGTCATCTCGTTCGTTCATCTTGCCTTCGGCCTTTTCAACCTTCTTCCGGCTCTTCGGACCGCCAGGTCAGTTCCCTCCCCTCCATCTTACAGTTTTGAGCGTTTCTGCTGGCTAACTGCATGCAGCTCGACCCGCTTGTGCCTGTTGTGTGTTGACCGCTGCCGACTCTTGTGCCGACGACCTCGTGTGCCTTCGTCGTGTCTGCTCGTCCGCCTTCGCCTTCGCCCACCTCAGGTTTCTCCCCGCCGTTTCCGGCCACCAGGTACATTTCCTCCCTCCCACCTTATGATTTTGAGCGTGCAACGACCGCCTGTGCTCGTGCTGACTGGCTGACTGCATGCAGGTTTCTTGTCCCGTCGCCTTCAACCACGGTTTCGTTGAGGTATGCCCGCCTCCGCCTTTCCACCTCTCAACCTCCATACAGGTACATAGAACGTTAAGCTGACTGCATATAGATGTCCACCGCCCGTGCCACCACCGGCACCACCGCACCCACCCATTCGCGATAACCAATGGGTCCTACTACGACGCCCAATCCGCCAACAGAACGTTGGACCTGTGGGCGGTCTTGGGGCTCCATGCGGATGATGTCACAATCACAACAACCGGCATCCGGCTCCACATCTATCAAGTGGTGATCCGGCACGTTTTCAAGTGGAACCAGCCTCACAGAGACACCCACAGCCCTCACATGCCGAGGTGGGTCCACGTTAACCAGGCACAAGACACCATCATGGTAAATGTGGCCACCTTACAGAGGCAGTGAGCCGGTCTGTCTATGCAAATCTGGAACCCCTTCACTGTACCTGGCTCACCCAAGGCATTGCAGCCGCTGGGACACTGCAATAGTGAGTACCTCTACTCCTTCACTCATCTGCTGCATGCAAGCGAGCGCTCTAACTCAAGTTGACATGTCTGGTGTTTGCATGCAGTCCCCATAAAGTACCACACATCTGCTGTACATGAGATCTCCAATGACAACGACGAACCTCCCATTGCTGCCGCCCGCTCCGCCTGCCCTACCACCACTGGCACACGTGTCAACTCCTTCATCTTCTCCTCCAATGAGGATGACGTTGATGAGAACGACCTCCCCGCCTGCTGCCGCCGCCGCCCTCCTCTGCCTCACGCCTCTGCTGCGGCTGCGCCACCCCCTCTCACCACCCCCTCAAGGTCCGCGCGCTGCCGTGCCTGGGCTTCTGGCCCGAGACTGCATGCAGTCCCCTTGACCTTTTGCACACCTCACGTCTCCCGCCCCGCCCAGCGCGGCTCCAGTTCCGGTTTCAGCTCTGGCCACCGTCGCCGCGTGGAGCCGAAGGAGATTTATCTAGGTTTATGACATGGTTCGGGCCTGCCAGCCAATATGTCCAACGTTGTCTATGACTCGCGCGACGTGTTCAACCGGATCAACCGCCGCATCTCAAAGAAGGACAACCAGGGCCACATTGTCTGGGACAACAGCTTCTTAAGTCACGTCACTGCATGCAGTCATGAGATAATCCAATACGTCGCGCGTTTCGCCAGGATGACCAAGGCCGAAATAGACTCACACATCCAGCCGCTCCTAGACCAGCAAGCCTGTTATGCCATCCAGCCCATCACGCCCGCGCCTGCACTCCAGCTCAGCTGGATTGACCTAATGGTATAAAGCATCAAGAAGGACGAGAGCTTGCTTATATATTAACTTTATAATATCATAGCTTATCGCATACAGTCTTACACTGCAGTTTAAGGGTTGGAGTTTGCATGCAGATAGTTAAGCGGTTTTAATTTAAAAATTAAAGCTTGGGTTTCTGCTGGGCTGTTTCTTAAATATATAAAAATGTTTTAATGCCATATTCAAAGCTGCATGTAACTATAATTACTTAAGAATTATTATAAAACTGCTCCAAGACACCTCAAGGTAACTTAAAAAATAATTAATTAAATAATT
>CAXTGN010000899.1:0-2131 GCA_964243455.1 uncultured Acidobacteriaceae bacterium | reverse complement strand
TTAACTCTTTCCATTTCCAGCCACTGGGTTTGGCGCTGGACATTTCGCCCATCTCCAGAAGGCAAGACGATGGAGGCGACGGTGTCGCACAACAGGGTCGGCTGTCGGCCGGCGCAAGCGTACCTTGGCTTATCGCTTTTGCCAGATGACTACGTGGAGATGGCTCGGAAGCGAAGTCGAACATAATCGGCAAACCAATTGCCTGAGCGATCGCAAAGAATAGGCCCAAGTAGCTCTGCCGTTTGTTGAATGACGGCTTGCTGCGCCGACTGGTTGAGCCGGTCCAGCAGCGATCGTCTGAAGGTTTCTATCCAACCCTGGATGCCTGTTGGCAGCGCTGTCGGCCGGGATATTAGCTGTATGCTGGCCACTTGAAACTCGTGTTGCTCAAGCAGCCTTCCATACTCCTCCGGAGTAGGAAAGAAGTTCTCGCTCACGCCCTCCGCATCGATATCATAGGTCGCCAAAACCGCTTGGAGAGCGGTGCGAATCGCGGCCACGTTCCCGTGACCTCCCATCTCTGCAATAAAGCGTCCACCGGGCCGGAGAGCGCGATGGACGCCTGATAGGACTGCGTCCTGATTCGTCATCCAGTGCAAGGCAGCATTTGAGAACACGGCATCGAACTCTGAGCGGAATGGGAGATGCTCCCCCTCTCCGTAGCGGGCATCGATTCCTCGCTGCTGAGCTGCCCTCACCAGCTCTGGGGAGCTGTCCACCCCGATCACGACTGCTCCCGCGTCGATGAGCCGAGAGGAAAGAGCGCCATCACCGCAACCTAGGTCGAGTATGGATTCTTTGGGCTGTGGTGAGAGCAATGACAAAACGTCTCCGGCTAAATCTGCAACGAATCTACCGTTTCGTTCATAGCCTTCTGCTGTCCAGGTCTGTGCCATGCCTCACATTACTCCCGCGAAGTTCCATTGTGGGAGGTGATCGGGCCCGGGTACCCCCTTGATGGCCTGAACCAGTGTCAAGTTCCCACAGCGCGTTTGCCGGGCCAAAGATACCTGGCAAGCGGCCTTGTTATGGGTTGATGCGATAAACCGGGCCAATTGCGATACTGCACGCCCCGGCCCGGCTGTAGCTCCTTGTAGGCATCCAGGAGGTGCTCGGCAGTCCCTGCCAAAAGAGCGAGCAGATCGCGAGTGTACGTTAAGGACCAGCGGAGTGAATCATAATGGGTCAACTATGCATATCTTCGCACTCTCAATTCTGCTTGCTCTGCTCTTAGCACCTCTCCAGGCTCAGACTGCGCCGTCTGTCCCGTCTGCGCCGTCTAGCGCCGCTCAAGCTGAATTTTCATTCAGGACAGACCGCGAAGCGGTAATTTCGCTTGCTGGCAAGTGGCGTTTTCAACCGAGGGATGATTCGAAGTTCGCTGAACCCGTTCTAGACGATTCGGGTTGGACGCTGCTTGACTCGCGAGAGCCCTGGGCAGCGCAAGGCTACAAGACGCTGAGCGGATTCGCGTGGTATCGATTTCGTGTTGTTCTTCCACCAGGGGAGAAGCCATTCACCCTCCTGTTGCCGGTGATCTACAGTGCGTACCAGGTCTATCTTGATGGCGCGCTTGTGCACACCTCTGCTGGCTTTCCGCCTACGCGTCAACTCTTCTACCAAAGTCCGGTTCTGGTTCCGGTTCCCGGGGGACCCAGGCCGCAGCCGCGGGTCGTGGCCGTAGCCATTCGCGTCTGGCACTCCCCCGTGTGGGCAAACTATGTAGGCGGCGGGCCTGAGTATGGAAGTGAATCGTCCCAGCTAGCCGGACCCTCGGCGCTCATGGAACGCCACTTTGAGAACGATGGTCGCTTGCAACGACTGAACCTGAGCGTTGATCTCGACCTCGCGACTTTGGATCTTCTTGCCGGCCTGACCTCGATCGCACTCTTTTTTCTGCGTCGTTCCGAGCTTGAGTATCTGTACTTCGGCGAGCAATCCTGGCGCCAGCCATACCCATGCTTCTTGGGTACACAGCGGCAGACCGGGCCATCTCCGTGTACCTGCTCGACTATGCTGTGCTCCTTACCCGACTTGTTTCTCGCCTGGCGTACATCGCGTTCTTTTCCCGTCTGTTGCATGCAAGAAGGACCTGGCTGCTGCGCCTCGCGATTGCAGGACTCTTTCTTAA
>CAXTGN010000898.1:0-2138 GCA_964243455.1 uncultured Acidobacteriaceae bacterium | reverse complement strand
CTTGCCCTCTTGGTGCGCCTTCCGGATCTGCTGCAGCGCGATTCCGTAGACTGATCGCAGGTACTGATTGTCAGTCGGCCACGATGGAATTTCGTGATCGAACAGCGACTGGAAGGGCTCCGAAAGCCATGTCGCTGCATGGACGCCGTTCGTGATCGAATGCACCGTGTAGTCCGGAAACATGTGCTGCGATACTTTACCGTGCTGCATCGCAACGCCATTCACATAGCGTGAAAATCGCAGGGCCAAATACGTCATGTTCAGAAGACCGTTGTGCAGACAGCCCGAGCGTTCAATCGTCGAGGCACGCTCATGTCCCAGCACCTGGTACATATTGTCAAGACCGAACTGATCGTGCCCGGCCGGTACCGGCGTGTGTGTCGTGAAGACACTCTGTTGCTTGACGAAATCAAAGTCCGCGTCCGTCGCCGTTGAAACCGGACGCCCATCCAGGTTCCCCAGCCGTTCTTCGAGAAGTCCGATCGAGAGAAGTGCCGCATGGCCCTCGTTCATGTGGTGGACCTCAGGACGACACCTTAATGCATGCAGCAGGTGAATCCCACCCAGCCCGAGGATCGTCTCCTGGCACAACCGATAGAATGTATCCCCACCATAGAGATAATCCGTCAAATGGCGATCCCACGTTTCGTTTCCCTCGACATCTGTATCCAACAAGAACACAGGAATCACATGGCCCGTGACGCCTACTACATCAAAGCGCCACGCCTGCACCGTCACATCACGCCCATTCATGTGAATCACAACCGTCTGATTGGCACTCGGAAGCATCGTCTCCGGCGACCACGGAACGTCGGTCTCTGTCTGTTGACCATTCGTATCCAGGTGCTGACGGAAGTACCCGCGACGGTGCACCAGGCTCACCGCTACCATCGGTGCCGCGGTGTCGGCGGCTGATCGCAACGTATCCCCGGCCAATACCCCAAGTCCGCCGGAGTACGTCGGGAGCGCTGGGGAAAGAGCGATCTCCATGGAAAAGTACGCGATGGACCGCTTTGAGAGATCGGGCGATGCTGCCGGGACGTTCTGTTGGCTCATAAAGAGTGTGATCCTTTAGCGTGTTAGTCGAGTTGCCATATTCCGGATTATTGCCTGAACTAAGACTATCGGAGGCAAGAGACCAAACCATAGACTCGGAGGCCGCAAAGGAGTACCAGGAGGAACGCTCCTGAGGGATTGACAAATCCAGGGGAAGCCCCTGAGAACCGTCGTCAGAACTCCCTCGAAACAAATCAGAGCCGCAAAAGGTAGCCCAACCAGGCTGCAGGTGCGAAACTAAACGTCATCCACGGCGCCCGATCTCGCAGACTTCTGCCAAGCGCCTCAACCAAAGTGTCAGTAAGCAGTGCGCCAGCACCAGAAAACAGGCCACATTACACATACAGTTGAACTGCCAGTCCTGGCGATCCCAGAACTCGCGTCATGCGGCAGCAAACTCCTCCAGGTAAGCCACTCCTGGGAACGCTTCCAGTAACACTCTCTTGACAGTGCGATCGTCGTTCCCAAGAAAGCTGGGGGAGTGCACCGCGATCTATTTCGGAGCCGCGGCAGTCGCCTGCAGGCTACCTGCCTCAAGGAGGTCGTCCACGCACTTCGCTGGCTTGTTGATCGGATTGCAGCGTGCGATCACGTCGCCGGGCAAGGCGACACGGTATTGTCCGTCCCAGCGCGCTGGCTCGCTAGCCGGGTAATCGGTTGACAGCATCTGCGCGCCCGATCTCATCGCGATGTCGCGGCGTGTCGTATCGTTCGTCCGTGCCGAAGCCGTCGGTTCGTCGGTTCTCGTTCGAACCAGATATCCTTGACGCACCAGCGCGTCAATCACCTCTGGCATTCCATCATTCTGCTCAACAAACGCGGCGTCTGCCGTCCCCGGCTTCGCATTCGTAAACAGGATGCGACCGCGCAACGCAGGATGACCTTCTGTATACACTGGAGTTACAGATGCTTGGTCGAGCAGAAAGACCATCTTTCCGCGAGCTTCCGCTAGGTTTGGCCAGCCACCCGCCGCCACAGCCTCTGCCAGGGTTTTGTGCTTCCCCCTCACTCGATCCGGTGTAATCAGTTCGTCTTTCGAGAAGACCGAAAGAATTTCTCCGTCCAACTCGTCAAACACCGCT